>JAIRLK010000070.1 GCA_031259515.1 Treponema sp.
TCCGGCTTGTATTACCGGTATTTTTTCACTATTGTTTTTTTGTCATTCACTCGTATCCTTACTATGTTTTTATCATCTATACCATATCTTGCCATCTCTTTATACATATCGCTTTCAGAAAAGTGGAGCGGATTTACATATAAAACGTCATATTGAATGCCAGGCGTATAATACGGCAATTGATTATATTCATAAAAATCAGCGAAACCTGAACGTAGTAACAAGGCTCGCTTTTCCCGATCCGTGTATTCATGTTGAATCTTGGGGGCGTCTTCTTTGTCGTGGGACAAATAGAATAATTCAAGATTATGCTTTTCTGTGTGGGCATGAGCATCACGGATGATATAGGCCTGACTTTCCTTGTATACATCTATTCCACCTCCCGGATTCGCTTCATACCCGGTTAGCATAACTGAATATATAAAAATACCACCTACGGGCATAGCAAACTTTACAGGACTAGATGTTAAAAAAACTGATGGTATTACAAGCAAAAATGGAACACAAATGACAAGGTATTTTTCAACAAGCATAGGCCTTACCAATGAAATAATAAAAGCAAACATAAAGATCACGCCAATCGAAAAGACAGCGTAGTCGATCAGGTAATATTTATTTTCAGTATTATTGTGTTGAAGAATATTTTTACGCACATAGAAATAAACGAACAGAACAATTGGAGCAAGAGTGGCCAAGGCCATAAATATCATGCCTGGTTTCTGAATCCATGTATTAAAACTTTTGTCAAATAACGCCTCCGAAAAAGCGGTATAAACAAAAAATGGAAGGAGCGAAAGAGTGGTAATTATGTTTCCCGATAGAAATGAAACAGCGCTCTTCCACGAAAAATTTTTTCGCCATAACGCGCTGCATAAGAAAAAGAGAAAATTGGCAATAACCGCAAAGACGCCATAATAGTGGGTGTTTACTATAAGTATACACGGTATGATATACCATGCCATATTTTTGATGGTTTGACAGCGTATAAAAACCAAAAATCGAAGCGCGACAATCGAAATGAGAAACACTTCAAGGATATATCCCCGCATATCCTGTGACAAACCGATTAAATAGGTATTGGTTGCCATCAATAAGGCGGCCAGGAAGCCCGCTTTCTTCCCGGAAAAAGACGCAGTTACAACATACATTGAAATAATGGCGGCTGTTCCAATTAACACGGAAAGCATACGTCCACTTTGTTCCGACCAGCCGAACAGCATAAACCACAATCGCAAACAAATAAAATAAAGCGGCGGATTGCCCGGATCGCCAATGGCGTTTAAAAATGGCTGATGCGGATTTGATGCCATCCCCGCACTATAGAGTTCATCAATCCATGCGGAATTCTGGACATATCCGTTGACTCTTAATAAAAACCCTATGAGCGCTATAGCCGCAAGTATAAATATTTCGGCTAATCGGCTCTTTTTATATGCAGCGGCAATTTGCGATTGCAATCGCGATTGGTACAGAAAAAATAAGCATACCACAAAAAACCACGTCATAAAATACCTGGCGGGATATACAAAAAAGGCCATAGTTGTTTTTAAAATAAAATTGAAGTCGCCATACCAGTTAATCCATCGGGCCATAGCCGATTTTTTATACTGTAAATTAGGCAGACGGTACAGGGTGTATTCATTTCGTTCTATGCCCTTCAACGCAAGTATATCAGCGCCAGAGAAATAAAAGAACTTATTGCCGATAAAAATGCTTATTCCATCTATCGCCGCTAAGGTTTCAAGCGCATGTTCTTGGGGCAATCTAAGAAAAACATCATATATATAGGGCGGTATGCTGCCTGTGCCGGCATCCGTATGCAATATAATAGTCTTCATGGTCTCACTATATGCGGTTGTAGGAGATAATTGAAACAACGTTTCTCCACTGTTTAGCGATGCTATGATCGACATAAACCGCGCATAGTTTTTATCAACTTCAATATTTATATTCACCGGGGCTTTTAGATTAACAAGCAGGGACAATGTGGTACGTGTATGATATGCAAAGGACACACCCATTCCTGCTATACAAAGCATGGTAAAAATGGTTCGCATTGTTTTATTCATTTGTTTCTCATAAAAACGATGAATTTTGAGGTGATAAAATTAATAACCATCCCAGCAAGAATCCCGTAGGCCTGGGCGATAAATTTGAATGGCGGCGTGAAGTATGACAACACCGCTGTCATTACCAGGATATTCACGGCAAGACCGGCTAAGGAACTTCCCAGAAAGGCAAGCCATTTTTTTACAGACAGCGCCGTTTGCCGAGTATTCCGCGCAAATGACCATTTGTGATTCATGATGTAATTTTGCGTGTCGGAAATTAAAAAACAGCCGATGCTAACCGGTATTTCAGGCATCCCAAAGGTATCCGCAAAAATAAAAAAGATGACAAGATTTGTTACCGTTCCCAGTCCGCCAGTTATACAAAATCTTATAAATTGGCCAAACGCGGTATCCACAAGGGCATCTTGTTTTATCTTCCAGACATTCAGTAATGCCTCAAGAAATATCTTTTTTGACATCTTTGATTTTCCGTGTGTTCTGTCCACAAAAACAATAGGAATTTCTTTAATCCTCAATCCTGCTTTCCATGCCCTGTATTTCATTTCAACCTGAAACGAATAGCCTTTGGAAACGATATTTTTCAGTCCAATTTTTTCCAACCCATTACTCGTCCACATATTGAAACCGCCGGTCAAGTCTTTTATTGGACAGCCTAAAACCATTCGCGCATACAGCGAGCTGCCCTTTGATATAAAATTACGAAAGGCGGACCAGCCTTCTACTCCGCCCTTTTGTATATTCCGCGAGCCTATAATAACATCATAGGTTTGTATTTCAGCAAGCATTATAGGAATGTACTTGGGATTGTGCGAAAAGTCGGCGTCTATTTCTAAAAATACGCTGTAATTTCTGGTACGCCCCCATTCAAACGCGGCGAGGTAAGCTACTCCAAGCCCCTGTTTTTGCGGGCGTTTTAGCAGATATAATCGTTCCGGAAATTGTTCAATTAAATTCTCAACGGTTGCCGCCGTTCCATCCGGTGAATTATCATCAATAACAAGAACATCGGCACAGGCTGGCACCTTATTGAAAACCGCATTGATAAATGGTTCAATATTTTCCGCTTCGTTATAGGTAGGAACACAAATTAATGCCTTTAAGGGGGCAGCCCCCTTGACAAAAACTAATGCGCCGTTATACTGCTCTTGGCTCTTGGCTCTTGGCTCTTGGCTCTTGGCTCTTGGCTCTTGGCTCTTGGCTCTTGGCTCTTGCATAGTGTCTGTTATATCACATAATAAATTATTAATCAAGACTGTTCCAAAACCTCAAAGAGTATAGGGATTTAGGTGAATTAATTCTGTTCGGAACAGAACAATCGGACCTCGGAACTCCGGCGTGGGTTTTGGAACAGCCTCTTAAGATTAAATGTTACATTGCTGTTCGGTGGTGGGCGAAAAACCTTGTTTGTCTGTTCCTTCTCACTATAATTCGTTTACTGACCATACTTTATTACCAAGAGCTTCACATCTTTTGCCCACACTACAAACTCCTAACCTATGACGGTGCCTAAAAATTTTTCCCCGGTAAGCAGCTTTCTTAGGTTGTCCAAGTTCCGGCCTTCGGCGCAGATTACCTGAAGGCCGATTTTGGCGGCGCGGCGGCTTGCCACCGGATCAAAGGGGACGTTTTTCCCCGGCGTCCATTCATCGCCCACCAAGGCCCGGAAATCCTCCCAGGAAATACGGTCTATGGGTCGGGCGGCGGGGTTTTTCCGGGGATCATCGGTGTACACCTGAGCGATATTGGAAAGGTTGATCACCTTGTCCGCCTGGAACCGTTCTGCCAGGAGTACCGCGTCGTAGTCCGAGGAAAACCCCGGTTTCCAGCCCGCCGCCACCAGGACCCTCCCTGCCAGGGGACCCGCCTGGGAGGGATCGGTTACTACTTCCTGGGTACAGTAGTTCCCCATCACCGCCTTGACGAGTTGGGCGTTAAGACGGGTCGCCATGACCCCTATCCAGTCCGCCTGGTCGTTAGAGCCGCCGCCTGAGATGTTCCGGTAGGCGGTTTGCCAGGTCCGGGCCGGGCCGCCGCCGCCTGAGACAAAGATGAAACGCCTCGTTTCGTCGGCTTCCAATAATTCCCGGATGAGGGAAACGAATCCTGAAAGAAATTGCTCATCCACCTTGTCGGGAGCGATGATAGATCCTCCCAGGGATAGTACGGTGATCATGTGGTTACCTTCCTTTGCGCCGTCCCTGTTCTCAGGACCGGCGCTGTTTCATTGTACATATACGCCATTAATTGTAACATCGCTCCAGAGAGAAGAATAGGACTCAATCCCGCCGGCCGCTTCTTCCCAAAGGCTTTGCAGGGCATAATCCCGCTCCCGCACCGCAGTACGGCCACGGGGGTCCATCCGGGAAAGGGAAACCTGTCCCCGGGAAAAGGCGATGCGTTGGCTATCCAGGCTGCCGAAGTAGTAGGCCCGGTGATCCTGCCTCAGTGTGAAGGAAGGCGGGACGGCCCCCGCTCCCAGGGCGGGATCAGCCGGTATCCAGCCCGCGCCGTCTATCCAGAATTCGGCCCAAAAATGGCGGAAAGCGCCTTGGGCCTTGTCTACCAGGATCCCGGCTACCGGTTGGGCGGGAACGCCGCCGGCCCGGGCCAGGGCGCAGAAAAGAAGGGCCGCCATGTAAGGGTCCGCCTGTTTTTTCACCAGGCCGTCCCAGGCGCCCCCGTTCAGAGCCTCCCACTGGATATTCCCCTCTTTAAGGAGCCATTCGTATATACGCTGGGCCTTAAGGTAGGGGTTCTGTTCTCTGCCGATTATGGTCTGACTGTAGCGCCTTACCTCCGGATCGTCCGAAGGGATGAGGGAGGAGGGCGCGGTGTAGGCTGCGGCCATGAAAGAGGGGGAATCCTGACGAGGTATGCGTATCTGTGACGGGTTAAGGCTGGTTTCCACCGCATAGACTTCTACCGAATAGGAAAGGGCTATGCCGGCGCCGGAATCGGCTTTAAGGTCCCGGAACCGGTAGAGGGAAACCCCCCGGTAATTTTCGATATAGGGTTCGGCGCTTCGGGAGAGGATTTCCGGGTTGCGCTGGGAAGCCAATATAACCGGCTGGGGAATCCAAAGGTAGAGGGTATTGGAGGACGACGCTTCCCGGACCTGGATGTCCACCGAATAGGAGAGGACATAGATCCGCTTATCCTTGTATACCTTGGTTCCCGGTTTTCCCGTTACGCCGAAGAATTGGGGCCTGCTTGCGCCCCGGGGCGTTCTGACTTCCAGACTACCGCTCATAGCCCCGTCCGGGACCCGGACCCGTATTTCCCGTTCGCCCCAGAGATCGTACCCCAAGTCGCTGTCTGAGACCTCCACCCAGGCAGGGCCGCCTATTCCGGCGGGAGCGGACGCGGGCGCTTCAGCGCTCCAGGCAAAGTACACGCCGCTGCCTTCCCGGGATGCTCCGAAGTTGTTCCCCGTGATGGACACCAACTGGCCTATGGCCCCCGATGCGGGGGTTACGGACAGTATCTGGGGACCTATGCCCGCCTGCTCCGGTGAAACCGGCTCAGGAATAGCCGCCTGGTTGGAAAAAAGCGCGGGATTACTCTTTCTCGTCCCCCGGTAGACGTATACCAAACCCGACTCCCCAAATTCCGGAACCCGCAAGGAAATGCGCTTGTCCGTCCATTCAATGTACGATGAAGCGGTAGGGGCAATCCCCGCGATGGTAACGTAGGACATATCCCGTTCATCCCCAAAATTTTCCCCCCTGATGGTTAGAACTTCCCCCATCATCCCAATCCTGGGTGAGATTTCGGATATCCGGGGGCCTTCCTCTTTACATCCGAGAGACAACAGCGCCACTACGGGAATAAAGAAGAACCGGAGGAAAAGATTACCCGGCTTACTCATTGGAGGCAGGCTGCCTCCCTGACCGGGGGCTGTTCTCCTGAACCGGACGGACCTGGGGTTCGGCGGCAGGAACCTGAGGAGAGGAAACCTCGGAAGCCGGAACCTGCGGGGACCGGGACTCTTGATCGTCGGTATAGGGGTTGATTTCTATCTGAATCTCGATGCGGGGTTCGTCCGGGTTTTTCCCCGAACCGAGGGGGAAGAAGTATATCTGTTCGCCATATTCCAGGGGGATGGTTTCCATCGTGGTCTGATAGTGTATGCCCTGATTGGGAACATCTATCCAGATTTGACCCTGAGCCACCAGGATATTCCGGCCGTTTCTCTGACGGTACGGGGTAAACTGAACCGCTACCACAATATTGTTCCCCACGAGCTTCATACCCACAGGCCGGCCAGGAATCGTTACCCTGGAATTGACGGAATTCCACACCTCTTCCTGGTTCTGTTCCACCACCCGGGCTACTATAGCCATCTTTACCGCCTGTTCCTTGAGGGCGGGAACCAGTTCTTCCAAGGATAATTCCTGAGCGATGACGCCGGCGGCGGCGGCGGCAAACAGGGCGCTCAATACGGTCATTTGGCGGACCAGGGGATGACGTATCATTGATTTCCAGTTCTCCTGGAATAATCCGCAGCCCTGATGATGGCCGGTTCTCCGGCGCTCATGAAAGACTTGGTTTCCGGCAGACGGATAATCATGAAATCGGTCCCGGAGTTGTCCTGACCCAGATACTGTAATACATCGTTCATATTGGAGACCGGCACGATGCCGGGCACATCAAGGTCCATGCCGGCGGAAATAGCCGTATCCTGAATGTTGTCCGGGCTTGGCGTCCGGTTTACCAGGGCAAGGGTAAAGGCAAGGACGAAAAACGCCGCCGCCGCCGCCGCTACAGGCAGGGGAATCGTTACCGACCGGTTCCATACCTTTTGGCCGGGAGGGAACTCCCGCCGGAGCGCCGGACGGGGCCTTCCGCCTGAACGGACCAAAGCGTCCCAGACCCGTTCCCTCGCTCCTTCTGAAGAGAACCCCGGCTTGTGAACCGGCTCTTCCCTCATGGCGGCGGAAAGCCTTTCGATTTTCGCAAGCGCGGCCCGGCATTCGGGACAGCCTGCCAGATGAGTTTCCATTTTTTCTTTCCACGGAGAGGGAAGCTCACAATCATGATAAACAGAAAGAATTTGACGATCAGGACACATGCGAACCATCCTTAGACAAAAGCCCGGCCAAACGCTCCCGGGCCCTGAATACACGTACCTTTACATTACCCTCACTAATCCCTAGGGTACGGCCAATTTCTTTATAATTTAATTCACCATATTCTTTTAAAATCAATACCATACGTAAATTTTCAGGCAGTTTGTTCAACGCTTCCCTGATTTCAACGGCTGTCTCTTGCCGTAAAAGAGCTTGTTCCCCGGTTTCCTGGGTATGGGTAACTTCCCGGAATGCCCGTTGATACGCCTTCCGTTCCCGGTCTTTACGCTTCGCGTAATTCAGAGAGGCGTTCTTTACCACCCGTATCAGCCAGTATTTAGCCTCTTCCGCATTCGGAAACGACATATTTTTTTCATAAAGACGGAAAAACGCCTCCTGACAAAGATCTTCCGCCGCTTCTTCACTATTGGCGATTCGGTAAGCGACCCGAAACAGTATCGGAAAAACCGTATCGTACAACCGGCGGAATTCCGCGGTATTTCCCGGGGAATTCCCCTTAGAAGCCAACTTTTCGGATGATGCTTCGGATACTACTTCTTCATCTGGTACTAAGAACAAATTTTCTCCCCAATCGTTACAGTATCTTCAGTATATTCAGAATCTGCGCACGAATAAAACGTTATACATTTTTTGAACTAATTGCGCTATGCCCGGAGCCATTGGATACAGGGCCTATACCGCTGGCTTTTAAGGTGTCGCAACGGGAAAGCATCATGGAACCTCCGCGATTAACCTGATAAAATAAAAAACATGGATACCTTACGGGAAAAACCGGAAAAAATCAACATCCCCAAGCCTCCTGCCGGCCTTATTCGCTTTGATGAGCCTATGGCCCTCCATACCACCTTTAAGGCCGGCGGCCCGGCGGACATCTGGGTCCGTCCCGAAGGGGATTATTTCCCCGCGTATGCGGCGGATCTGATCGGGTTTGCCCGGAGTGAGGGCATCCCGGTCTTTGTGCTGGGCGGCGGCGCCAACCTGGTTGTCGCTGACCGGGGCATACGGGGCATAGTGCTGGACACCGGCGGCTGGACGGGCTGGGAAACGCTGACGGGGGAAACGCGGGAGGCCGCTGTTTGCGTCTGCTCCGGGACCGCCGTTGACGCCCTTATCGTTGCTCTGACGGAGCGGGGTTGGGCCGGTCCCGAATTCCTGGCGGGTATGCCCGGCACAGTGGGAGGGGCGGTCTGGATGAACGCCCGGTGCCAGGAAAAATCAGTCTCGGACCTGCTCATTGAAACCGAAATCATAGATATGGAAAATGATTCCTTGGACCCCTTTTGGGTCTCCGGTAAAGACGGGGATTTCTCGTATAAACGGAGCCCCTTTCAAGACCGGAAGGTCCTCATCACCGCAGCCCGTTTTTCCCTTAAAAGGGGGGAACCGGAGGAATTGCGCCGGGCCGCCGCCGCCCTGCGCCGGGACCGGGAAGTCAAAGGCCACTTCCGCGCCCCCTCGGCGGGATCGGCCTTTAAGAACAACCGGGCTTTCGGGAAGCCTACGGGGAAGATCATTGATGAAACCGGTCTGAGGGGGTTTTCCGTTGGCGGGGCCATGATAGCCCCCTGGCATGGGAATTTCATCATCAATACCGGACAGGCAAGAGCCGCAGACATCCGCGCCCTGACGGAAGCCGTCATGGAGAAGGTACACGCCGCCCTGGGGCTGACCTTGGAGCCAGAGATCCTCTTTGTGGGAGACTGGGGGGAGGGCGGCTGACATGGCTTCCGATGCCCACGCCCATCCGGGGGACCTGCTGGACCGTTTCCCCGGCGCGGAGGAAGAGCGCCGCCGCCTAGGAACGGCCTGCGCGGCTGTGGCCTGGAACCTCCGGGATTTCGAGCGCCATGAGGAGCTTGCCCGCAAGGCCCGGGACGAGGGGGCGGCGCCCCTGGCCCTCTGCTTCGCCGTCCACCCCCAGCTTCCGGCGGCCTTGTCAGGCAAGGCGGAGGTGCGGCGTCATGTGGCGGACCTGGAAAAGCTGGCGGCAGAAGGCCGCATACGGGCGGTAGGGGAGACGGGGTTTGACCTGTTCAACCAGGCGTTCCGTACTACCGAGGCTCTTCAGGAGGAGCTTTTTCGCGCCCACCTGGAGATTGCGGCGCGGTATGGGCTTCCCGCAGTGCTCCACATACGCCGGGCCATGCATAAGGTTTTTGCCCATACCAAAGCCCTGAAAAAGCTGCCCGCCGTGGTATTCCATGCCTATTCCGGAACTTTCGCCGAAGGGGAGGCCCTGCTGAAACGGGGGGTTAACGCATGGTTTTCTTTCGGCACGGCCATCCTGCTGAACCACAAGACCGCCATGGAGTCCTGCGCCCGGCTGCCACGAGAGCGCCTGCTTCTGGAAACAGACGCCCCTTACCAGCCTCTCCGGGGCGCTCCCTTTTCCCGCTGGGCGGACCTTCCGGCCATACTCGCCGGAGCCGCCGGCCTTAGACGCGGGGACAAAGCGGAATTGGAAGCGGCGGTGGACGAGAACTGGAACCGGGTGTTTGCGGATCCTTCATATCCTCCGCACCGCCCGGAAGAGGTCTTCACGGCTTAACTCGAACCAGATGGGCCTGCCGTGGGGACAGCGGGGAACCTTCAGTTCCAAGGCCGCTTTCACCAGAGACAGGGCGGAAGTATCGTCCAAGTAGTCCCCGTCTTTGACCGCGCCGTGGCAGGAGAGGGTAGCGGCCCAATGTTCGGCCATGTTTTCCCCCGCCGTCTTAAGGTCCAGGATAGACCGCACGGTTTCGGCATCCGAGAGCCGCCAGCCGGCAGGCAGGGCTTCAATGTTCCAGATCCGGTTTTCCCGGACTATCATTACGCCGAGCTTGGCCAAATCTTCCCGGCGCAGGGTGAGGAACTCGTCATCCGCGTCGCTGTCGGCAGAGAAGGGGATAGGCACCAGGAGTTCCTGCCGGGGAATGGGGCCGCCTATCAAGCGGTCGTAGAGGATACGCTCATGAGCGGCGTGCTGATCGATGATGATGAGCCGATCTCTCCACTCAACCAGGATGAAGAGGTCGAAAACCCGCCCCGCGATCCTGATGCCGGAGCTTCCGCCGCTCTCCAGCCGAAGCGGAGAGCCTTCGCCATAGGAAGGGGTTTTCTCATAAACGCTGTCCTCTTTGTCCCAGTCCCTGCCCGGGAGCGGCGCGAAGGCCGGAGGTTTGTCCAGCAGGGCTTCCATAGCCAGAGGACCTGAACTGTGGACGGCGGGGCAGCTCCGGTATGGACTATTCTCCGAATTACCGTCCTCTTCCGGGGCAAAGGAGAGATTCGCTTCGAAAGGCCGGCTCTGAACGGAGGCGGCGATGTTCCGGCGGTGGGAGAAGCTGCTCAGCGTGGTGGTTATGGTGTGATGTATGAGGCCGGCATCCCGAAACCGGGCTTCCCGTTTGGCGGGATGTATGTTGAAATCCGCAAGACGCGGATCTATGTCCAGATAGACGGCTCCTACCGGATGGGCCCCATTGGGAAACCAACCCTGAAGGCCATATTCCAGGGCCTGAAGCAGGGAAAAATCCTGAATACGCCGGCCATTGGCGAAGATGTATTGCTGCCGCCGGTCAGCGCGGTAGAGTTCCGGGCCTCCAACCACGAGGACCACCGAGAAACCCTGTTCCCTGGCGCTGATCTCGTGGAGGAACGGCTCTTCGTTCCGGCTCAGGAGGGCCTGGGCGTACCGCTCCTTGAAGGACGATGTTGGGGGAAGAAAGACCCTGAGCTGGCCATCCTGAACGAAACGGAACGTCAGGGCAGGAAAGGCCAGGGCCTTATCAAGGAAGATCTGCCTGCAATGATTGGCCTCGACCGCTTCCCGTTTCAGGAAACGCCTGCGGGCGGGGATAGTGTCGAAAAGCCCCATGGAACGGACGCTAGTCCCCTTGACCCGACTGATCTGGGTTAACTGAGGATCCTTCATCCCGCCGGGGCCGGTTTCCAGCCGCCAGGCTTCCCGTCCGTCAACACTGGAAAGTATTTCCAGCCGGGAAACCGCCGCCGCCGCCGCCAGGGCTTCGCCCCGGAAGCCCAGAGTCTCTGCGGTGTTGAGGTCCTCCAGGGAGCGGATCTTGCTTGTGGCATGGGTGTACCAGCATAGTTCGAGGTCCTCCCTCCCCATGCCATTCCCGTCGTCCGTTACCTCGACGCGGCGTATCCCGCCTCCATCGACGAATACCTCCACCAGGGAGCTTCCCGCATCTATGGCGTTATCAACGAATTCCCGGACTAAGGCGGCGGGCCGATCTATGACCTCCCCGGCCGCTATTTTCCGGGCTTCTTCCGGAGGCAGAATACGGATACGGCCGGGAAGGACGGCGCTTTCCCGGTGAAAATTTTCCCGGATAACGGTGGTTTCCTGAACGCTTTGGTCAATCATGGCTATTCCTCGGTATCAAAAAGGCCCAGCTCCGCTTCTTCTTCCCCCCCCGCCATGGCGCCGGTTCCGTTCAACAGGATTTCAATGCGGCTTTCCACCTTTTCAAGGTCTTTCTCAAGGGAGCGGGCAAGTTTGATCCCCTCTTCAAAGGCCTTAAGCGCGTCGTTCAGGGGCATATCCGGTTTCCGTATCTTTTCCCCCAGAATTTCAAGCCGTTCCAGCCGGTCTTCAAAATTTTTCATGTCCGATTTTTTCATACCCCTTTCTCCCCCTCATTCACTAAAACCGATTCCGCCCTGGCGTTTATGACCCCTAAAAGAGGCCGAATAATCAGGGGGTCTCCGGGTTTTACCTCGTTAGTGTTCCGCACCACCATTCCGGAATTCCCGTGTATTACTACCGAAAAGCCCCGTTCCAGCACTGAGACCGGACTTGCCGCCTCAAGGCATGTCCTCGCCAAATCCAGCCGCCTCCGAAGTTCCGTCACCCTGCTCAAGAGGGCTTCCAGAAGGGCCTCCTTGGCATCATCAAACCGTACCAGCCGGGGTTGGAGTATGGCGCGGAAGCGGTATTCCAGATCTTCAGGATTGAAAGGCTTGATAAGCAGACGCGCCCGATCCAGTCTGGCCTTCATGGCTTCCCTAATCTGCCGCTCCAGCGCCCGGACGGTTTCCCTGGTCTCGTAACGGCTTTCGCTTACCAGTTCCGCAGCCGCAGACGGGGTAGGGGCCCGGAGGTCCGCAACATAGTCCGAAAGCGCCCAGTCTATCTCATGCCCTACGGCGCTCACAACCGGTATTGCTGAAGCGGCAATGGCCCTGACCACGGACTCGTCCGAGAAGGGGAGGAGATCTTCCAGGGACCCGCCCCCCCGGCCCACGATGAGTACATCCACAAGACGCCACTGGTTGGCCTGTTCTATGCGCCTAGCGATGATAGGCGCCGCGTCAGAGCCCTGTACCGGAGCGGGGAGGATGACCACCCGTATGCCCGCCGCCCGGCGCTCCAAGATGTTAAGGATGTCCCGCACCGCCGCTCCGGTAGGGGAACTCACTATGCCCACCGCCGCCGGGAAACGGGGGATAGGCTTTTTCCGATCCCCCTCAAAGAGCCCCTCCTGGGCAAGCATACGTTTTCGCTTTTCCAGCATGGCCAATATATCCCCGGTCCCGGCCTGCTCAATCTCTTCGCAGATGATCTGGTAGGTACCCCGCTGGGCGTAGACAGAAATACTCCCCTTGACCCGCAGGAGCATCCCGTCTGCGGGCTCGAAGGTAAGGCATCGGAACCGGTTCTTGAACATGACGCCGGAAATAGCCGCCCGTGAATCCTTAAGGGTAAAGTAGAGATGCCCCGTACTCGAAGGCCGGCAGTTGGAAACTTCCCCCTCCACCGTTACCGAACTGAAGGTTCCCTCAAGGTTTTGCCGGATCAGTTCCGTCAATGCAGAAACCGAAAGCTTGTTTCCATCGTCCATAAGCACTGAGTATAATGGAATCCACCATTATATGCAATGCGCCCGAAATTGGTTGCAGCAATTCCGATTTCAAACAAAATTTGTCCCAATGTATCAAAAAATGTCCAATAAATTATACATATTATGCGACAAAATGATGAAGATGTGATTTTTCTCTGCTTTTTCCGGGTTAA
>JAIRLK010000106.1 GCA_031259515.1 Treponema sp.
GTCCGTGGGCGCATGACGGCGGTGGACAGGGGGCAGGCGTTTGAGGCGCTTGTGGACTACGCCCACACCCCTTCGTCGTTTAGCGCGATATTCCCGCCGCTGCGTGAACGGCTTGACCGGAAAGGCCGCCGGATCATCAGCGTCTTCGGGTCAGCCGGGGAGCGGGATACTGTGAAGCGGGCCGAGCAGGGCCGCATCGCATGGAAGTGGTCGGACATCGTGATCCTCACCGACGAAGACCCCCGCGGGGAAGAACCGGTGTCCATTCTTGAAGAAATTGCCCAGGGCATTGACGGCGGCAAGGCTGACCCGCCCCCGGAACGTGAAGGGCCGCAGGCAAAGGCCGCCAGGCGCGGGGAGAACCTTTTCCTCATCCCCGACCGGCCTCTGGCGATACGCCGGGCCTTTTCCCTCGCGGCCCCTGGCGACTTGGTTCTGCTTCTGGGAAAGGGCCACGAAAACTCGATTATCTATGCCGGTGAAACCCGCCCCTACGATGAAATTGCCGAAGCGGAGAAGGCGCTGGAGGAGATGGCGCGGGACAAACGGTAACTGCGGGTTTATTAGGCGCGGGCGGCCATCGGCACGGCTGTCATTACGAGGCGCGTGGCGCCGAAGCAATCCAGACGAGCGTTTGTTGCACTGGATTGCTTCGTTTCGCTCGCGATAACGACACGGAGAAGCCCCGCTAAGCAGCAAAGACTCCGCGAAACTCCGTGTATCTCCGTGGTTATAATTCTTAAAACCCGGTGGTTTTTCAAAGATTGAAAGTAAACGCCGATGCCCTGGACAGGAAAACCCGAAGCCTTGACTTGCGCTCAGGGGTCGTTTATACTTTCTATTAGCTACTAGTATCTTCCGTTGGCTTTTTGGTTGCGGGGGAAGCGGCCGCCTTCTGGTGAAGGCGTATATTGTTTTTATAGGAGTAAGCTGATGAAAAAAGCTGAATTAAAGGGCCGTGTGTTCCATGCCGGAATTATCGCGGCGGTAATTGTTGTTCTGACGGGTTTGGGGGCCTGCGACGGCTTTGTCCTGGACGACCTTGCAAAGCAGGATGCCGCAGTGGAGCAGAGCGGCGTGAATGCCAACGGTTTGGTTGCGGTAAAGGTTGCCCTTCCGGGCGGAAGCGGCAGGTCCGTGTCGGCTGATCTGGTACAGGCGTATATCGAATATTACGAAGTAATATTTAAGGAACATGGGGGGTCAAAGTATTTTATCGGTACTGCGGTAGACGGCAAGGAGTACCTGAGTGTGGAGGTCGAACCAAAGCTGTCCTATGATGTTCTGCTCCTGGCAGGAACGGAGGCAAACCGGGTCCTCCTGGCAACCGGCTTTGTGAACAATGCAGACGGTGATGGTTACGACCCTAGTGGAGATGGGTATACAGTAACCGTTGATGCGGCGAATGTTATTACCTTTACAATGCGTAAGACCAACATTCTGGTCGGCACAGAACTTGTTGCTGATACTGACAGTACTGATGTTACCTATTCTCGAGATGAGGCCGCTACTGGCGATAAGATTGCCACTTTTTTGAGACCGAGGGATTCTAGTGATGATCTTGTAGTAGAATTTGACGGGTCAACCAAATTACAGGATTTAGAAAATGCTGGAGGACCTAGTGGTATTCTTTTTGTGGCAAATACACTAACGCTAAAGCCGCTTTATCCTAAATATCCTTTGGCTGTAAAGACGGTAACGCCTAGTATTCAGACCGGAGTCGAGTTTACCTACATAATCACCGATGCCGATTTACCGGGGGATGACGAGGATATTGACGGCAAGCTGATATGGGAGTTAGCGTATTACGCCTTTGGCACTCCCGATTCAAAAAGCACCAGGTGGAACATCAGGAACGGTCTTGACTATGGCATAGACCAGAACGATTCTGGGGGTTCAATACGGGTGAAGTTCGGCGATGGTTCCAAAAACTACCCGACGGTTCCGGTTAATACCGGGTTCTAGCATCCTGTGGAGCTTTGCGTAATTCGTATAAAGAAACGCGCAAAGCCCCGCAAACCGCCGGGTCCCGGCTTCCGTACTGCCTCCAGAGGAAAAAGAAATGGCCTTTCGAGGAATTGCGTTCAGTATTATAGCGACGATTATAGCAGCAGCCCTCGCTTCCTTTGGGAGTTGCGATGCCGATAGCGCGACCTTTGTGTTTGACCGGGGGGCTTCAGACCTTGTCCTTGACCAGGTGGTCTCTCTCCAGGTATTCCCGGTTCGCCAGGGATACCTGTTGGGAGATGAAATTGCCAAGACCGAAGACCACCTGCGGGTATTTGCGGTTTATTACAACGGGAATACACGGGAAATCCCCCTCGACAACACCATAGTTACCCTGCAAGATGGAGAGTATCCTCCCATCACCCTTACGGAAGTTGCCCATACTTTCATCACTCCCGGAGAAAAAACAGTTACCGTCAGATACGGGGACCGGGAGGCCAAATGCACTATCCTCGTCCTCTCCAATGCCCCGGTACTCACCCCCGGCCCTTCCCCGGAGGGCGGTACTTCTATTGAAATAATATGGCCGGACTAAGAACTTATCCACAAACAGGAAAAAGCCGATAAAGAAAGTATTAAAGAGTAACAGGCAGCAGGCTAAGAGGTAAAAGTGAGAAACAGGACAATATTCTTTACTTTTTACCTTTTATTTTTTACTTCTTCCTTTTATGTGAACGCGCAGGATCTCCGCCTTGATGCCGACGACATAATTGTGGAGAACCAGGGCGATTCTGGACTGCATATTTTTATCCGCAAAAAACCGGATATTGGTTCGGTCATGCTTATGGAGTCCACAAAAGACCCCGCGAGCATGGAGGATACCCTGGCGTACCGCGCCCTGGAATGGAACCCCATAAATGGCGATGAACCGCGTGTCGACGCTTCAGGCCAGGGCGTACGCTGGTCCCTCTTGGATTCTTCCCCGGAACCCCATCTCCTTCTGGAAGAAGCCTTTCATATCTATATCCCCCCGATAATCGTCTACGGCTCCGAAGAGGGCCGCCAGGGAACTGTCGCCATAGCCGAAGGCGCGTATATTAACACCCGCACCTTTGCCCTGCCCTATGCGGACAGCGCGGGAGGGTTTGAAGACAACCCCTTTACCCTGGACTATTTCCTCTATACGGAATCCCCGGCTCTTCAGCCGGAATCCGTCTCCACGCCGCCGGATCCGCCTCCCCCGTCCGGGGAACCGGATCCCCCGATACCGGCGTATACGGAAGCCCCCGGAACGCCGGAAGAGGAACCGGTCATGCCTGGGGAAGAAGACGGGCCTCCCCCTCTGGAAGAAGAGGCCGCCCCGCTTTTGGAGCGGGAAGCGCCTTTTGCTTTTGCGCCGCACATAGAAGCCCGCTTCGGGCTTAGAGTGTTTTTCCCCGGCCCGCAGGGGGCTTCTTCCCTTCCGCTAAAGAACACGTATAACCCGGTGGGGAATATCACGCTTACCCAGCAGGTCGATGAAGCCCTGGGTTTCGTTCTGGAAGCGGAGCGGGAATCCTTCTCGCTCAACCGGCTCGTTGCCCGCGCCGTCTGGGACGCCGGCGCTATCGGGATAGAAGCGGGTCTTACTATGGGTATCCTGAATACGAGCACTTGGGATATAAGTCCGGGGCTGTCCCTGGCCCTTCGTCTGCGTCTCCCCTGGTGGAACTTCTCCGGCTTCTTCCGCCTCGATTCCGCCCTGGGCAGGGAACCGGCCGCCCTCGAAGATTACACCCAATCCTACGCTGCCGCCGCGCTGAGCTATGCCTTCCCCCAGGTAAAGTTCACCCTGGGTATGACAGAACGCGGCTCAAGCGTACTAGATAATCAGGGTATCCTGCGGACAGGCCGTTGGATACGCTGCAATCTTGCCACTGAATTCCCCCTTGCTTCATGGGGCTTCCAGGTGGAGGTGGGGTTGGAACAATTACAGTGGAACTATCAACAGGCCCTTGTACCCCTGGAATACGACGGGGACATCACGGTATACATCGGCCTGGAAGCGTCTTACACGTTCCCCTCCGGCTTCCTTACCCTGATCGCCGGTCTGGAAGGGCCGGTCTACCCCCTCGTCTATCCCACCCTCATACAAAACCTGAATGATCCCCAGGCGCCCTTCTACGGCCGGGCCACGCTGGGCTTCCGTCTAACGCCGTAAGTAACAGGTTGCCTGCTCCCTGTTCCCTGCCAGCGCGGTGCGGATATTCCGCCTTATGGC
>JAIRLK010000126.1 GCA_031259515.1 Treponema sp.
GCTTCTCTATAACGGTGAAAATCTCCTGGTCCTCTGTATCCACCACGACAAGCTGGATAATGTTGCGGATGCTCTCCCCGTCCGTCTTCCCCTTTATCGCGATCGCGTCTGGCCCGGCAAGAGCGCGTCCCTGACCGTCCCCGCCGATTACTATGTCAACCGTAAAGGGATCGGCGAGACCGGCCTGCTGCGGGGGAACCGCGGTAATCGGGTTAAAACATCCCTGGAGTAAAAATGCCAGGAATCCGAGGGCAAAGAAGCCCGGTAATCGTGTGTGTTTCATAGCACACCTCCTTAAAAAACAGCATTGAGTTGAATGAACAAACGAGAAAAAACAACACCTGTGAGGGGTGAAAAAATACGATGGGAAGGCTGATAATTCCTAGTAAATCTATAGGATTTTTTTGGGAGGGGCGTTAAAAGAAAGTTTTATAACCATTACCGTGTTCCTTGTTCCCCTGGGGGGTTAATATAGGCCGTTTCGTACCGTTTCAAACGAAGCATATCCGGCGCTTGCTTAGAATATACCGCATTTCCAGGAAAAAACAATATCCCGCATAAAAAAATCAACAATTTTACCGTTACCCCGGTCGACCGCCGGGGTAACGGTAAAATTGCTGACAGGGTTCCGGGGATCATTGACGCGGGGGCTTCAAAATGCTATGGTTGTTTGTAATATTGATAGAGGTGAGGTACGATAATCTATGGCGTTTAAGGGAAAAAAACAGCCTGGTCGGCATGAGGCGGAAGAGTCTGAATTTATCCGCAGGTTTAAGACGAATCCTTTCATTTTTGTCGGCACTATCATCATCCTGATTATCGTGGTTGTCGCGTTTGTCTTGGTTCCGGCTATAGTCCCGGAAGCGGGCCGCACGGTGGAATTAAATTTTGGGGCCTACAACAAGATTCCCATCAATTATGTGCCGGGAAATTATTTTGCCCAGGTACGGGAAAATCTTGCCCGGTACCGGCAAAATACAACGAACGAAACTAACTCCATCCAGGTTTCTATGGAAGTTTGGCGCGGGGCCTTTGAAGAAGCGGTTATCCGTACCGCCGTTCTTGAAGAGGTAAAACTGACCGGGTACACGCCTTCCCAGGAACAGGTGGATAAAGAAGTGGCCGAACAATTCCGGGTAGACGGTGTTTTTGACGCCGCCCGGTACCGCCAGTTGGACCAGAGTACCCGGATGTCCCTGTGGCGGGGAGTCCGGGACTCCCTTATAGAACGGCGTTACCGGGAGGATGTTACCGGTCTTAGGATTCCCTCAAAGGAAACTGAATTTATCGCCGCCATGGCTTCGCCCCAGCGGAGTTTTGATCTGATAGCCTTGCCCCTGAGTTCCTACCCGGATTCTGAAATCGCCGTTTATGCCGCCGGCCATCAGGATTTGTTCCGTTTTACGCATCTTTCCCGGATCACCGTGAGTTCCAGCGAGGCTGAAGCCCGAACTATTTTGACGTCCATACAGGATGGGACGACAACTTTTGAAGAAGCCGCCGGAATCCATTCTCAGGACGGGTATGCCGACCGGGGCGGAGACATGGGGCTCAAGATGATCTACGAGTTAACCTCCGAGATTCCGGACGCGGAAGCCCGAAATACCGTAACCCCGCTTCGGGAAGGGGAATACAGTCCCGTGGTCAAGGTTCCCGCGGGATGGGCCTTTTTCCGTGCCGAAGTAACGCCCTATCCCGCGGATACTGCCGACAGCGGCGTTATCTCCAAGATACGGAGCTATCTGTTGGACCAGGAACGGGGCCGGGTGGAAGACTGGCTTATAGCCCAGGCCGAAACGTTTATCGCCCTGGTAAATGAAGAGGGTTTTGACGCCGCGGTGGAAGCTAGGGACCTTACCAAACAGAGCTTCGGCCCCCTGCCCCTCAACTACGGAGGGGTTGATCTCTTTAGTTCACTCCGATCCGCGGGGATACAGGAACTCGTTTCCGCCGATTCCAACGAGAATTTTTGGCGGACCGCTTTCTCCACCACCCTGGAAACTCCCTCGATCCCCTTAGTGCTGGGCAACAATGTGGTGGTTCTCTACCCCAAAGAGGAGATCCCTGCGGAAGAATCGGCGGTGGAAACGGTCAAATCCATCTACTCATCTTACTGGCTCAGTTACAACGCCGAGATGGGTTTGCGGTCCTACTTCCTGCGGAGCGGCAAACTTGAAGACCGTTTCTTTGATGCTTTTTATAAATTCGTTTACAATCCCTTTTAATACCTGATGTCCGATAGGGAGCGGCGGGATGAAAAACCCCGGCGGATTGAGGCGCGCCGGGGTTTTTCTGTTTCCTATCGCGGCAAAACCCTCCTTTCCCTGATAGACCCGGCAGGCCAGGCTGAACGCGCGGTGGACGCCGCCCCGGTCATGAGCCGTACGCTCTATTTCTGCCCCTCCCCCCTTTACGGGTACGGCATCTCCCTCCTCCTGGGCCGGATACGCGGCGATTCCGCCGTACTCTGCGTGGAAGCGGACGAAAGCCTGATGGCGCTGTCCCTGGCCGCGCCCGAAACGCCCTGGACGGGGAACCCCTCCCTCGCCCTGGTGCGTACCGCCGACGCCGCGGCCCTCTGCGCCTTTGTGCGGAAAACCTGGGGCAGCCGCCGCTTTCGCCGGGTAACGGTCCTCCGCCTTTCCGGGGGTTGGCGGCTTGCCCCTGATGTATACGACGCCCTGGCCGGCGCTCTGCGGCAGGATATAGCCGTAGACTGGGCCAACGCCATGACGGTGGTCAAACTGGGCCGCCGTTTTATCCGTAACGCCATCAGGAACCTGCCCCGTATCCCCCGGTCCCGGCCCCTCGGCAGCCTCTCCTTTGGGAGCGCTCCGGCGCTGGTCCTGGGGGCGGGCCCTTCCCTGGACCGCGTT
Organism: Treponema sp.; assembly: GCA_031259515.1. GTDB lineage: Bacteria > Spirochaetota > Spirochaetia > Treponematales > Breznakiellaceae > JAIRLK01. The sequence goes on from JAIRLK010000126.1 coordinate 2,877, forward strand.
CTGGACGGCCTTTCCGCCGCTTTCGGGGACCTGTCCGGGATCGGGGGGCGGCCTTTCCGCATCATCTGCGTGGACACGGCTCTGGAGGCCCTCAAGGAACGGGACATCACGCCCGATCTGGCGGTAGCCCTGGAAAGCCAGCACTGGAACCTCCGGGATTTTGTCGGCCTCGGTTCCTGGGAGGTTCCGGTGGCCATGGACCTTTCGGCCCTGCCCGCCACAAGTGAAACCCTTGGGGCTCATCCCAGCTTCTTTGTAACCCCCTGGTCCCCCCTCCGCCTCTTTGACCGTCTGGAAGAAGCGGGTCTCCTGCCGGAAGCCTTGCCTCCCCTGGGTTCCGTGGGCCTTACCGCCGCGGCCCTGGCCCGGCGCCTTGGGTCAGGCCCCGTTGTCCTGGGCGGCCTGGACTTCGCCTTTACGGACGGGGCCTTCCACGCCCGGGCCACACCGGGCCACCGTGAGCGGCTGCGGCGCCAGTCCCGCCTTTCGGGCCTCATCAACGCCGGCGTCGCTTTCCGCCGGGGAGTGATTCCGGCGGCGGCAAAAAATGGGGCGCCGGTCCGCACCGACCCGGCCATGAAAGGCTACCGGGACCTCTTTGAGCGGGAATTCGCCCGGGAAAGTCGTTTCCACGACATCGCCGGTCCGGGACTCCCCCTGGGGATAAAAACACTGTCTCTGGATGATGCGCTTGGCCTGCTTAAAACGCCAAGCGCCCCGGCTCTCCCACCCAAAGACGTGGAAACGCGGGCGGACGCCGCCCGAAAAGAAACAACACTGCGCGGGTTTATTCGCCGGGAACGGGATGCCCTTAGAGAACTGCGGGACATCCTTACCGGGACCCTCCCGCCGGACAACCTGGAAGAACGCCTGGACGACGCGGGTTACCTCTGGGCGCACTTCCCCGAATGCGCCGGCGCGGAAGGCCGGCGTCCCCCGGCGGAGGATGTCTCGTTCCTCAAACGGGTACGGGCGGAGATAGACCCTTTCATCGGATTGTGGGAACAGGCGTTATAAGGAGGGGGAAGCCTCCTCTATGCGCGGAGTTAAGATTTTTTGGCGGCGATCTCCAAAGCATGAATGAATTACGCCCACGGGCCGTGCGCCGGTTTTTCCCCCATCATACTTTATAAGGGAGGACAAAACGCGGCCTTGATTTTTGGCTTGATTCCTTCTATATCTTAATCAATTACAGTCTTAATCAATTATAGGATGTTAATTAATGATGAAACCGCGCCAATTCAGACTGGTGATTTTTTTAGCCGCTTTTTTTACAGTTTCGGCCTATGCCCAGACTAAAAGCGGCGGTTCGATTCTTGCCCCTTTCGTTTCCCGGCTTCAGGGGGAGGTCAAGAACAACCTGATCCGCCTGACGTGGATAGATTCCCAGGATGTACGGGGGCCGGTGTTTATTTATCGGTCTCAAACTCCCTTTGATAACGCCCATCCCTATTACCTGGTCCATCCCATCGAAGCGCCTTATGGGGCTCAGTCCTACATAGACGAGGTGGAAATTCCGGGAGAATGGCATTATTTCATAGCCGCCAGCGACGCGCAGGGCCGGCGGTACGAAATCCTTATTCCTTACGGGAATACCGTAACGGTTAGGGTAGGGGAAATTCAGCAGGAGAGCCTCCGTTCCATGCGTATCCCCGGCGTGTCCTCCAAGATCATCGGCCTGGAAGCCTCAGTCCGGGGCGACGGGGTACTCGTCTCTTTCAGGTTAAGCGCCCCGGCCAGGAATCTGGTGCTTTACCGGAGCGTCAACCCTATCACCAAAACCCAAGACCTCCTGAACGCGGTCCTTGTTGAGGACAGAGTATTTTCCCCCTTTATGGATTACCCTGTTCCGGGCATCCCCTATTACTATGCTGTCATAACCGAAGATGAACTGGTTTCCGGCAGCACGGAGATTTACCCCGGCTACAACGCCACGGTAAACGCCGCGGAAGTTTCCACCCAATCCAGGGTCGGCCTTACCGCTTCTCCGGGAATCAGAGCCATTCCCCTTCCCCTCATCTCGGTGAACGCGGTTTCCCCCGGAAACGGCTACGAGGATGTCCCCGCCCCGACACCCCTAAGCCCCGAAGCGGCCCGGGCCGTAAACAGCCTGGGCCTGCAAGGAGCAAGCCCGCCGCTTCCTCAAAAAACGCCCCGGGTCTTTGATCAGGACCTGGCGCCGCCTTCGGGGGGAGAGGAGTATGTTCTTCGTTCCGTTGTACAGGGTTCATTCAAGAACCGGGACTGGCCGGTATGCAGAGACGAACTCCTTCAATACCTGTCCCTGCCCCGCAGCGCCGCCGCCGAAGGCCGGGCCCGGTTCTACCTTGCCCAGGCCTATTATTTTACCGGCTCCTACCGGGAAGCCCTCTTTGAATTCCTGACCGCCCAAACCACGTATCCCAAAGAAACGGTGGACTGGGTACAGGCATCATTGACGATGCTGACCCGGTAATTAAAACCACCAGCGCGGCAAACCGCTAGCGCAGCGTCCGCAGCAACGCCCGCAGTTCCGGATTGGCCGGGATTTCGGCGCCGGCGGTTTGGCCGTCCTTTTGTTTCTGGGCGACAACCTCGTCCCCCGCTTCAATACGATCAAAAAAACCGGAACGGCTCAACCCGCCCAGGCTCACTTCCTCGTCCGCCTGGTTGATAAGGAGGGTTCCCACCAGGTCTTCCGGGGTATACGCGAGACCTACCCCCTCGTTGAGGATGACCGCGCGGCCTTTTTTCACCACATCGTAGACCTGCTCCGCCTCAACGCCGTCGGCGCGGCCCTTGTCCAGCAGGGCCTGGGAAGCCCGGCGGCGCAAGATCACGCCCCGGAAGGGCAGGGACGCGCCAAGCTGATCCGTAATACCCCGGGCGGCGTTGCGCAGGCGATCCGCGCCGGTCCGGTACGCGAAGAAGGTTCCCGCGGGCGATCCGGTACGGGCGGTGAAGAGTTCCCCCTTGACCGAAAGGTCCCGCTCGCTTTCCGAAACCGATATTACCAGGAAATAGTCCGCTCCGGCTTCCCGCGCGGTACGGAAGGCCTGGGAGAACGAAGGCTGCCGGAGTTCCGTTTCCAGAGTTTCCACATTCCGGTCATGGACCAAGAGGTCCTTGATGAAGGAGGAAGCCACGCTCCCGGCATCGGCGTGATAAAAGGCGGACTGGGAGGCCACGGAAAAGACCGCCAGTTTCCAGTGCCGGGACGAAGCGGCTACCTCCACCGGGTCCACGGACCAGCGCCGGTGCAGGGCATCCGCGAGGAGGGCGTCGTAGGTTTCCACCGCGTCGGCTATGTCCCGGCTGTCAAGGCCCAGGCTCTGCATGAACTTGAGTTCCTCCAGGTAACGGGCGGGAAACCCCTTGACCCGCAGAAGGTCGGCGTATTCCCGGCGATCCGGGGCATAAGGGTTAAGTCTGAGGCCCCGGCGGTACTCAAACAGGGCCTGGTCCCCCAGGTTCCGGGACCGGTATTCCCGGGCGCGGCTAAAATGCCAGGAAGCCCACCGGGCGCGGCCTGAGTCCTCCAGGGGTGCGTCGGAAATGATGAGGTCTTCCAGCGCGGCGCGGACAAACTCGTCTTCCGGGTCGATGGCGGCAGCGGCGGCAAGAATGGCCGCCGCCTCGCTTCTGCGGCCCATGCGGATAGAGGCCATACCCTTGAGGTACCAGCTCCCGATGTCGTTCCGGTCCGCCATGATGGCCTCGTCGGCAAGACGGGCCGCCTCCTCGTACTGGCCGGAGCGGTAACAGAGGGAAGCCAGAAGGGACCGGGCCGGGGCGAAACCGGGCCGCAGGGCCAGGGATTCAGTGGCGAACTCTACGGCCTGGGGAAGGCGGCCAGCCTGGGCATCCAAGTAGGCGGCATAATAATAAACCCGGAAATCTCCGGGATGGAGGATCAGGGCCTTTTCGATGGACGCCCGCGCTCCATCGGCGTCTCCCAGGGAACCCTGGACCAGGGCAAGGGAGATGAGGAGACGCCGGTCGTCGGGATAACGGCGTACTACTTCCCGGTAGCGGATCAAGGCATCCCCCGCCCTGCCCCGGGCTATGTCCAGCTCCGCGGCGGCAAAGAGGGCGTCCCGGTTGTACGGTTCCCTGACCAGGATGTCGGAGATAACCCCGGCGGCCCCGTCAAGCTGGCCCAGAGCGATAAGGATAACGGCCTCAAGATTCGCCAGGGCCAGGTTTCCCCGGGCCAGGGTCCGGCCCTTCCTGACCCAGTTCAGGGCCTCTTCGTATTCGCTTAACTCGTAGTAGCACTCCGCTAAAGACGCGGCAGCCTCAGCGTGGGCAGGGCTGAGTTTGAGGCATTCCAGCAGGGCTTCCGCCGCGGAATACCAGTCTTCGGCGGCCATATACTGCCGGCCCTGCTCGTAATGGAACGCCGCACTCCCGTCCAAAAGACGGCTTTGGGAAAAAAGAGGAGAAGAAACCAACAAAAAACAAAACAGGACCGCCCTAAAAAGGGAATGAAACCGCGTCATCATGAACCGGGATCCCGCCTTAGCACGATCTTGACGGTCTTGATCTTGTGCCCTTCCATATCCTGAATGATGAAATCATGACCGGCGTACTCGGCTTTTTCGTATTTAACCGGGATCTTTCCCAAAAGATCAAAGACAAAGCCGCCCAGGGTATCGAAATCTTCAACCGGGAAGTCCACCCCAATTTCCTCCCCCAGGTCCTCCAGGTTTACCCTGGCATCGCAGAGGTAGGAATCCTCTCCCAGCTTCACGATGTCTTCCTGCTCGTTGTCGAATTCATCCTGTATGTCCCCGATGATCTCTTCAATAATGTCTTCCATACAAACTATGCCTGACACACCGCCGTACTCGTCCACCACCACCGCGATATGGACCCGCCGCCGCCTAAGTTCCCGCAAAAGTTCATCAATATGCTTGGAAAGCGGGACGAAAAAGGGTTTTCGCAGAAGTTTACGGATATCGAATTCGCCGTTCTTGACCAGAGCATGCAGCACATCCTTCACATAGAGGACGCCGGTAACGTTGTCTATGGTCTCCTCGTATACCGGAAACCGGGAATGACCGCTTCCGCAGATAACCGCCAAAAGCTCGTCCCTGGGGGTATCCACCGACAGGAACACCGTGTCGATCCGGGGGACCATGACTTCCTTGACCGTGGTTTCCGACAACTCTACCACCCCCCGAATCATTTCCTGCTGATCCGTTTCAAGGGAATCGTAGGTCTTTTTATTCATCTCACCTTTTTTGAAGAGAGATTTAACAAAACCTCCCGCACTCATGATAGTTTCAGCTCCATTCCTCCTGTAATGAGCGGCTCCATCCGCAGCGCCGCTCCCTCCTGAATCACCGGCTCCCCGGCCAGGAGTTTTTTCAATAACTCTTCCTGAAGCCGCAGCATAGGCCGAAAAGGTTCATTATCCTCGTGATCCATTCCGTCTAAATGAAGAATGCCATGTATCACGAGGCGGCGCAACTCTTCATCCTCGTTTACACGAAAATACCGCGCGTTTTCTTCCAGGGTTTCCAGGGAGATAACAATGTCCCCAGGCAGATACCGCATAGCGCCCTCTTCGTCAGGGACGGTTTCTCCCAAAGAAAAGGACAAAACATCCGTGGGCTCGTCCAGCTCCCGGTAGCGCGAATTGAGGGACCGTATATATGCGTCATTGCAGAGAAGAATCGAAAGGTCCCAGTTTGTTTTACCCAAAGAGTCCAGCGCATTACGGGCGAAGGCGGCAAGAGATTCCGCCCAGCCAGGAAGGGGAACCTCCTCGGCGTGTACTTCAACACGGTTCATGAGCGCCCTCCGTTCCTGTGGGAGACAGGCTGGGACGCCGCCTGATTCACCTCCACCGTATCCTGACCCTCCGGGTTCTTAGAATCCTTCGAATTCTTAGAATCCTCCGGGTTCTTAGAATCCTCCGAATTCTTAGAATCCTCCGGATTCTTTAGGTCTTTTGCGACTTTCGGGTATTCGATGCGGGAGTGGTAGTAGCCGGCCAGGACGCGGACAAAGGCTTTTTTGATCGTTTCCAGATCCCGAAAAGTCAGTTCCGACTCAGAAAGCTGGCCGTGCTCAAATTTCGCCATGATGAGTTCCTGGATGTACTTTTCAAGCCGGGTTACCGAAGGCTTTTCGAGGGTCCGGGATGCCGCTTCGGTAATGTCCGCCAGCATGACCACCGCGGATTCCCGGGAACGGGGGGGCGTCCCCGGATAGGAAAAATCCTCCTGGTTCACCAGACTTTCCCGTTTAAGGGCCGCGTGGTAGAACCAGCTTATCACCGAATTGCCATGGTGTTCGGCGATAATATCCACCACCTCCTTGGGAAGGCCGAGGCGCCGGGCCTTTTCAACCCCCAGTTTCACATGACTGCGGATCACCGTTGCCGAAAGCCGGGGGGCTATGTTGTCGTGCTTGTTATAGGCGGTCTGATTTTCCACGAAATAACTGGGGTTGTCTATTTTGCCTATGTCGTGGTAATAAGCGCCCACCCGGGCCAACAGGGGATTGGCGCCTATTTCCTGACAGGCTGCCTCCGCCAAGGCGGCCACCATGAGGGAATGGCTGTAGGTCCCCGGCGCGGCGTTGAAAAGACGCTTCAGAATAGGGGAATTGAGATCCGCAAGTTCTATGAGCCTAAAGGTGGTTGCCGCGTTCAGGGCATACTCCAGCCAGGGAAGGAAGCCCAGAACCAGTATCCCCGAAACCGCGCCGTTAAAAGCGGCCCAGAACAGGAAGCCGGGATAGCTTTCCACCGGGTTCCGGCGGGCAAGGAGGACGGCCAGGATGGCGACGCAATTAGCCGCCCCTATGACGAGGCCCGCCTTTACCATGTCTATACGCTTCTCGACCCCCCGCAGGGTATAGACCGCCGCAACCCCGGAGGTAAGGGCGAAAATATAGGACGCTGTATCGAAAGCGCCGGCGAGGAAGCCTGCCAGGGGCAGGACCAAAGCCATGACTACCGCACTATGGGGGCCGATCAAAAAATACGGGAGCATCACCGCCAGGGCGGTAGGCAGGAACAGGGCGACAGAAAAATCCCCAATAATGGAAAGGTTCCGGATAAAAACGGAACCGACAATATACGCCGCCGCCACGACGCAGAGGAGGTAAACCTCCCGGGGTTCCAAAAGCCGGTTCAGGAAACGCTGACCCGTCAGGAAAACCAGGAGGGCGTAGAGAAGCAAGAACACCAGCATCCGGCCTATGAAGGCCAGGGGATCCCGATCTTGGGCGGGAAGACTCAGGGCCTTAAGCCGGGCCATGTCTTCTTCCGTAACAATAAAACCCTTCCGTATGACCTTCTTGCCCCGCTCTATGTACTTTACCACCGGTTCCACTTTTGAGCGGGCTTCGGCAACACGCCGCCGGGTATCCTCCGGGGAAAAGAAGACGTTCTCCGCGAGAAACGGCATAAGCAGGGCCGCGGCGATAGAGGTAAAGGAGAAGGGAAACCCGTTCTCCTCCGCAAGCCGCGTTATGGCATCCCCCGCCTTATCTATGGTAACGATCCGGTCATAGCGTACCTGTTCCCGTTCCGTCCTGGGACCGTAATTGTGGAGGAGTTCCGCCACATCCGGGTTATAGGCTTCCAGTCCCGAAGGCAAGGCAAAGACGCCGGCTTCCAAAAGCTGCCCCAAAACAGCGTTGCCGTATTCCCCCATCTGTTCCCGATCCGGGGCGTTGTACAGGGCTTCCAGGGCGCTCACGGAAAAGGAACCGGGAAATTCGGTCTCTAAAGCGGCGCGGAAGTAGTTAAACGACCCATTTCCCCTGCCCGGTTCGGCAAAGAGAGAAGACGAAACTATAGTAAACCGGTTAAAAGCCTCTATAATCTGTTCGTTTGTTTGGAGTGAATAGGTAAAGACTGCGGGAACCTGCTTTTCCCTGGATGCCATGCTGTGGTCGGTGGCTTCTTCATCAACATACGAGACGGCCTGTTCCGCCGTAATATCCCGGTCAGCTACCCGGCCCACTTCAAATTCCTGAATGTCTTTTGCCCCGAACCGGGCGTAACCCCGGCCCAGGCTAACCGCCGCCAGGGAAACCAGGAAGGCCGTCGCCGCCGCCAACAGGGGGCCAAGCCGGGGCTTTAGGGGTTTTAAGGTATTCAGGAAGGCTTTGCCGCCGAAATCGTTGTTGTTGTTTTTCATGTTTTTTTCGATATTATATTATAGTCTTTCATATCATAGTCTTTCATAGCCATACTCTTTCTCAATCATACTCTTTCCCGGTCGTTATCATCATAGGCCTGAATGATTTTCTTGATAAGAGGATTACGGATCACATCGGCGGTATTGAGGTAGGCGAAATGAAGCCCCTCTATACCGGAAAGAATGGATACGGCATGTAAGAGTCCGGAATCGATCCGCTTGGGAAGATCGATCTGGGTGGCGTCTCCGGTGATAACCGCCCTGGCGCCCTCTCCTATCCTGGTCAGGAACATCTTCATCTGTTCTTTGGTAGTATTCTGGGCTTCGTCCAATATGACCACGCAGTTGTTGAGGCTCCTCCCCCGCATATAGGCCAGGGGAGCGATCTCTATTACATGGTCCTCTTCCATACGGCGTATGAGTTCAAAGGGAACCAGGGCTTCCATAGCGTCGTAGAGGGGTTTCAGGTAGGGGTTTATCTTTTGGGTAAGGTCTCCGGGAAGGAAGCCCAGGCTTTCGCCGGCCTCCACCACCGGGCGGGTCAGGACCAGCTTGCGGGTCTTCTTGGAAAGGACCAGATTTAGGGCTTCCGCGATGGCAAGGTAGGTCTTGCCGGTTCCCGCCGGTCCTATGCAGAAACAGATGTCCCTGGCCCTCATGCCCAAAATATACAAAGCCTGATTCCGGCTCCGGGGAAAAACCCGGTTGAATCCATGGGGAATGTGAATAAGGGCCGCCCGCATCGTATCGGTCTGGGGATTCTCTTCGGGGGCTTTTCCGGCATCTTCATCCCCGCTAAACCCCCGGATTCCCGCCAGGGCCTCAACATATTCAGGCGACGGGCTTTCACCCTCCTCTACCGCGGCTATAAGACTGTCTATCATCGTTTTGAACCGTTTAACGCCGCCGGCGTCAACTCCTTCAAACCGGATTTCATTTCCCCGGGTATTGATGCGTCCCCCAAGGGAACCCTCCAGAACCTTGAGGTTCCCATCGTTGGCGCCGCATACCCCGGACAATACTTCCCGGTCGTCCAGCACGATGGTAATGCTTTCCTCCAAATGTACCTCTAAAAAAGAAGTGTATAACCGCCCCTCTGGAGAAGTCAATAGGGCGAATTGCGCCACCAGCAATTTTATATTTAGAAACACATTTTTATGAATTTGAACGCATGTACAACACAAAGCGCCGCAATACGGGCTATCCGCTCCAATCTTTTGGCTGTGCCAACCGGATTTCCCCGGCTATCCCTTGCACAGGCCCCTTGGCCGACAATGATAGGCCGACAAAGGTAAACTTCCCAGCCTGTCTACACAGCACCGTCAAGACCCCGGAGCAAAGGTAGAGAGCGGCACCCCTTAGCGCAGTGCCTTCTAACGGCTGAATTGTGGTCAGCCTGAGAATCCTGGTTCCCCTTTCGCTATTGACCGCTACGCCCCCCTCCCCCCAGGGGGTCATCGCCCAGAACGAACATCAGAAACGCTTCCCGGCTCTCATGCGGAAAACGTCGGAACGAAAATCGTAACGCCCCGGAAAATGTCTCCCGCCTCCCAAAGGACCCCTAGCAGCCTGTTGCACTTGTGGATTTTTGCGCCATCAGTAACGCAAAAATCCCGATTATCCGGCCTGCTTTGGCAGTTTGCAGGGTAAAAAAGCGCCTTGCAGTCGCTTTTTTGG
>JAIRLK010000164.1 GCA_031259515.1 Treponema sp.
TCCAGGGAGACCCCCTTATCGGTCCGAACCCAATAGGGAGTGTACCGGCCGGTCGCGTCCGTCCCTACGGTATTGACGTATTGGGCGTCCAGGCCGTCCAGGGCGTTTGGTTCCCAACATGCCCAGACAGAGGCGATATCCGGATTGTTCTCGGCCTGCGCTTTAAGCAGCAAATCATAGAAAAAGCGGCGCTGGGACGGTTCTATCTGCTCATAGTCTTCCATCGCTACAGCCAGGGCCCGGACCATGCTGAAATTCTTGTCCATCCATGCCTTAATGATGGTGGCCTGATTTTCCCCCAATTTTTCCAATTCACTGTTCACCAGCGTGGTAATTTGTTTTTGGGAAAGATTCAAAATGGTTCCCAAAAGTGCGCCAACCCCCGAAAGGGCAAGGGCGATAATCATGATAATGAGCTTTTTTCCTATTTTCATACTGGCCTCCTTTCCGTAATTTCCCCAGAGAACTTAGCAAGTATTATAACACGGTTTTTGTGAGGAATCAATTACAAGAAATTGGGCGAGAGTTAAGTCTAGGCAGGAATTAGGCTTGCACATGGTTACATTTTGAAATGTCTCACCGCGCATCCCTCATAAAAATACGAATAGTTCCGGCCTGTCTGCGATATACGCCGGTATAATGGCTATAGAACCACGGAGACGCCGAATATGACCCTGGCGGAGACCCGGAGGACGGCTGCGTATAGGGACGGGGCAAGGCTTCATCAACGAGCCGCCCTACCCCGCCGGTAATGACGGGACAGGGCCGGCGTACTCAAAGCCCATACAACTCCGTGTACTTTGTTTCGATGTACTCCAGGAAGGGAGCGGCCGAGAGTTTCTCCCCGGTAACCTTGAAGAGCAGATCCGCAGGATCAAGCCGGCGGCCCCAGGTATAGATGTTTTCCCGCAGCCATTGGCGTATGGCCGTAAAGCTGCCGCGGGCTATATCGCCTTCGTAGTCCGGCAGGTCCTGGCGCAACCGTTTCAAGAACTGGAGGCCGTAGAGATTGCCCAGGGCATAGCTGGGAAAATAGCCGAAAGAACCCATGGACCAGTGGACATCCTGAAGGACCCCCTCGGCGTCGGTTTCGGGCTCTATGCCCAATAGTTCCTTCATGGACTGCCGCCAGGCGCGGGGCAGGTCCTCCACCGGAAGGTCTCCGGAAAAGAGGCGCCGTTCCAGTTCAAAGCGGAGGATGATATGGAGGCTGTAGCTTAACTCATCGGCTTCAATGCGGATAAGGGAAGGGCCGACACGGTTGACGGCCCGGTAGAAGGCGTCCGCGCTGACCTGCCTGAGTTGTTCGGGGAAAATGGCCTTGAGCCGGGGGAACTGGTATTCCCAAAACGCGCGGCTTCTGCCAAAGACGTTTTCCCACAGCCGGGACTGGGACTCGTGTATGCCCATAGAGACCCCCTCGGCCAGGCAGGTTCCCCGGAGGTCCGGGCTGATGTCCATCTCGTAAAAGGCATGGCCCGACTCGTGAATGGTGGAAAATATGGCGGACAGGATATTGTTCTCCGCGTACCGGGTGGTGATGCGGATGTCGTTAAAGCCCAAGGTAGTGGTAAACGGATGGGCGCTTGAGTCCAGCCGGCCCCGGCGGAGGTCAAAGCCCAAATTTTCCATGAGGTCCCGGCTGTACCGGGCCTGCCGTTCCGTATCGTAGGGCTGGTTCAGAAAGGAGCGGTCCCCTTCCGCTTCCGGGCCGGCGGCGGTTTTGTCGCGTATCCGCCCCAAAAGGGCCGAAAGCCGTTCCCGCAGGGGCCCGAAGAGCCGGGCGATTTCTTCGGCGGCGATTCCCGGCTCGTGGGCATCCAGGAGGCCGTCGTAAACGGCGCCGCCGGTAAAGCCCCAGTATTCGGCGCGCGTACGGGCAAAATCGACCATCGTCCCCAGATAGGGGGCAAAGGCGGCAAAATCGTTCTTACGCCGGGCTTTTACCCACGCGGCCTGGGCCAGGCTCCCGGCCCGGGCCATATCCGCGGCAAAACCTGGGGGAAGTTTCGCGGCCCGATCGTAACGGCGGCGCAACGCCCGGCAGAAATCCCGCTCCACCGGGGGAAGCGCCTCGCCGCCCGAAGGGTTTGCCGAACCCGAAGGGTCCGCCGAATCGAAACCCAGTTCTGCCAGGAGCCGCCCTATTTTTGGGTCCGCGGCCCGCTCATTGGCGAGGCCCTCGATAAGGGCGAGCTGATCCGCCCGTTCCTCAACGCCCTCGGGCGGCAGGTTCGTTTCCTGGTCCCACTGGAGGATGGCCGCCGTCTTTTCCAGAAGGCAACACTCCCGATCAATCGCGTGAAGCTGCTTGAGTAATCCTTTGATTTTCATACCATCATTTCTACAAAATTGACGGTCAAATCTCAAGGGACCACACTGTATTCCTGGACCACCTGAATTTCTGACGTGATCGAACCGGCGGGGACCGCTTCCCTGGCGGCGGCAATCGCGGCTTCCACCTGGGACTGGGAATTGGCAACCCCGTAGAGGGTTACGGTTTTTCCCGCCGCCAGAGCTTCCAGGAAATGAATGGCAATTTCCTTTTCGTAGGCGATGTGGTGTACCACCTGCTGGCCCAGGATCAGTTCCTCAAGGCGCGCCGTATTCTGATCTTCCATCTCCCCGGTAATCACCCGATCCCGGTGGAACTTGATGATCTCCGCAGCCGAGGAAGGATGAAGGACCCCGGTATTCAGGGTAAGGTGATAATTGGACGGTTCTTTCCATTCGATATCAAAGAAATAGCGGTGAAAACCGATACGGTCCCGGTCACTCTGGTCTATGATCTGCCGGGCGCGTTTTTCATCGCAGTGGAAATAGCTCTTGACCCGCTCACACCGAATAGGAACGGGCGCCACCAGAAAGACGGACAATACACCAGGAAGGCTCCGGAAAACCGCGCTGGCCCCGCGGCCTATAACGACACAGCCCCCCTTGTCCGCCTCGGCCAGCATGGCGGTTTTCAGATAATGCAGGTAATCGTCCCGGTCCTGAGACAGAGACGCCCAAAAAGAAGGTTTCCGCTCATCGTATCTTTCAAATTTCCGGCCCGCAACTCCGTAAGACTTAATCCGTTCTTCCAACGTCTGTTTATCCACAAAGCGGTAACCCAAAATTTTTGACAGTTCCTGGGCGGTTTCATCCCCCATTGCCGCCAGTTCACGGGAAATAGTTATAATCGCCATACGCGCCTCCTTGACTGGAGCCATGCTCCGTAGCCATGCCCCTTAGCCGGGATCCGTTCAACAATCCCGCACAGGACGGCCTCTTTAAGCATAGCCTGACTGCGGGGACTTGTCAAAAAAAAAGATACCGGGGATGGTTTATCCTATGGAAAACTCGCATCGCAATATGTTTATCGTTAGTGAAAACATAGAAAAGCAAAAAACCGGCGCCTAACAGGACTGTTTACGCTTCGCCGCAGTAGCGGCTCGGCCTACGCAACGGCTAGGTCATTCCGCTACGCTTCATTCCCACGCCGTTGCTCCGGCACATTTTGCCAGCCCTAAAAATGCT
>JAIRLK010000178.1 GCA_031259515.1 Treponema sp.
TTCCCCGCCATTGCCGGTTCGTAATAAATCGTATAATCCAGAATATCCCGGTAGCGTATCTTTTGAATGATAAGATAACTTTCAATATGCTTGAATTCATCCTGAACACTGACCCATTCACTGCCCCGGTTTAAGGCGATACGGAAGAAATTCGAGAGCGCCCGTGTGATGGAGATCACTGCTTCATAATGATTCCCTTCGGCAAGCCAGACGATAGAATCCAGGGTATTGTACAAAAAGTGCGGGGTTATCTGGGCCTGGAGAGCTTTCATTTCCGATTTCTGCCGGTTCCGCTGTTCCCGTATATTAGCCTCCATCAGGTTTTTGATTTTGCCCGCCATAGTATTCAGATCCTCGGTCAAGGCGGCCAGCTCTTTTACAGTCGGGGCTTCCGCCCTGGCATCCAAGTCGCCTTCGGCAATGCGCCCAGACAGGGAAACCAGGGCGCCGGTGGATTTGTCCACGTTGGAGGCCACCAATACCTGAACGATGACGGAAAAGGCGGTAACGAACAGTATCGTTGCCAGTTCTATGATGCCGATGATGAAGGCCCGCTCCTTGATGGCTTCGTTTTCCGCCGCCGCGGAATCTATCTCCAGGGCGATAAAATCCTGCAGGATCTCCGATACCAGCAGGGCGGTTCCCCGGATTTCATCCAGTATCTTTTCGTTATCGATCACCGGGAAGGAATAGTCCATCTGGAAACCCAGGCGGTCCACATAGCGGGTAAGCGTATTCACGGCCCGGCCCGCCACTTCCAGAAGGCTGCGGTTTTCCCTGACCGTGGCAGTGCTCATGATGTCCCGCAGCCGGTCATTGATATTTTGGATGATTTCGTACTGTTTTCCCGCTGAAAAAAGTTTGTTCCCCGTTACGATGTCCCACAGCTCAGTGGAAACATCGGTTTTGACGATTTGGGTGAGCTGCCTGGTCTTGCTGACATTGGTAATAAGCCGGTCGTAACTGTAAGTATTGTATACGGCAACGATCACGCTCAGTAACAGGGGAATGAGCATGATAGTGATAATGACGATGTGGGAAGTCTTGATAGTTTTCTTGATGCCCAGCCCGGTAATAAGCGAATTAAGCCGTTTGGTAATAGTAAGCGCTTGTATGCCCGGCGTCATAACTCCCCGTTTTCAGTAACCCCGCGGCGGAAGACCGGATAAGTCGTCCCATTCATAGAAAACCTCTTCTTCCACATGAATCTGACGGGGAATGGGTTCCCCTTTGGCCAGCTTTCGCGCCAGTTCCATGATGCCCGGCCCCTGCTTGGGGTTACATTCGATAACGCAGTTTATCTCCCCCCGCTTCAGGGCGTCAATGGCCGCCTGTTCCGCGTCCACCGTAACAATGATGATGTCCGTACCGGGTTTAAGGTTCTTTTCCTTCATGGCGTCCAAAACTCCCAAGGTCATGCCGTCGTTGTGGGAAAAGATAACGTCTATCTGCGTAAAAGTTTGTAAAACCGAACGCATGAGTTCTAAGCCCTTGGAACGCATAAAATCCCCGGACTCGCTGTAGATGATCTCGAACCGGGGATGACTTTTAAGGACTTCCCTGAACCCCTGGGCCCTGCCGGTGGCCGCCGACGAATGAACGGTGCCGCTCAGTTCGACGATACGGACGGGCCCGCCGGGAGGAAGGGTTTCAAATTTTTTTAAAAGGAATTCCGCCGCCGCCCGGCCTTCCTGAACACTATCGGTTCCAATAAACCCGGCATAGAGACTTTCATCCTGAATATCGATCTTGCGATCCGTTACCAGTACCGGTATTCCCGCCTCTTTCGCTTCCCGCAGTACATTGCCCCATCCGGCAGACACAATGGGTACAAACGCTATCACGTCCACCTGATAGGCGATGAAAGACCTGATGGCCTTAATCTGGTTTTCCTGTTTCTGTTCCGCATTGGAAAACAGAAGTTGTATTCCCGCCTCTTCCGCCGCCTCTTGTACGGACCGGGTATTACAGGTCCTCCACGCGCTCTCCGCCCCTATCTGGGAAAACCCGAGGATGATGCCCTTGTGGTCTGTGGAAACCCCGCCTTCTTCCGGCTTTTCCCGCTTCTGGCACGCGGTAAAAGCCGCCAAACCGCAAAAGAACAACAGTAACCCGATAGACTGAAACCCGCGTTTAACCGTCATCTTAGCCGAAATATTCCTTCGCGTTTCCAAACGCGATATTCCGTACTATTTCCAGCAGTTTATCCCCATCGCAGGGATACTCGCCGTTTTCAACCCACGTTCCGATAAGGTTGCAGAGTATGCGGCGGAAATATTCGTGCCGGGGATAGGAAAGAAAGCTGCGCGAATCCGTGAGCATCCCCACAAAGGCGGGCAGTACGCCCAGGCTGGCCAGTACGCGCAGTTGTTCTTCCATGCCGTCCCGGTGATCGCAGAACCACCAGGCCGATCCGAGCTGCATCTTGCCCCGTATGCCCGGCCTGTTTTCCGCCTTGCTGTAGTTGTCCTGAAAACCGCCCATGATCGCCGCCAGCGGGTAGTAGTCCTTTGGATTCAGGGTATACAGGATGGTTTTCGGCAGAACAGGTTGAGGGCCGGAAGATTCCATGAGGTCAAGCAGGCCGGCGAGGTTCGCGCTCTGTTCACGATCATGCACCCCGTCGTAGCCCGTATCCGGCCCTATCTGTTTAACCATCCGTCCATTGAAGTTACGGATAGCCGCCAGGTGAAGCTGCATGACGATGTTCCGCTTCGCGTAGAATCCTGCCAGGGCGCAAAGGACCTTCGTCTTATAGGCGTCCGCCGCTTTCTGGGAGACCGGCTTTCCTTCCAGGGCATCCTGAAAGGTTTTCTCGATTTCCTCATCAGGAGCGGCAACAAAGGGCGGATATTCAAGGGCGTGATCCGATGCGCGGCAGCCGCGGGCAACAAAGAAGTCCAGCCGGTTTTCCAGGGCCGCCAATACGCCGGCGACAGAATTAATGGCAACGCCGCTTGACCCGGCAAGGGTTTTGATATACGCGGCAAACCCCGGAACATTGATGTTCAGGGCCTTATCCGGCCTGAACGAAGGGATCACCTTGGTAGTAATACTGCCGATGGGCGCCTTGCCCCCGGCTATTGCCGCGTGATATTCCAGGGAATCAACGGGATCATCCGTAGTGCCCGCGGCATAGACGTTAAATTTTTCAAAAATGCCCTTGACGGATAATTCCGGCGTTTGGAGCAGGGCGTTGGCTTTTTCCCAAATCTCCGGGGCGCTCTTTTCGGTAAGCGGCTCATAAATATTGAAGTACCGCTGTAATTCCAGGTGGGTCCAATGATAGAGGGGATTCCCTATCAGGTCCTCCACGGTCCGCGCCCAGGCGAGAAATTTCTCGTACGCCGGGGCATCGCCGGTTATCAAGGACTCGTCAAAACCCAGGGCGCGCATCATGCGCCACTTGTAATGATCCCCCCCCAGCCATATCTCGGTAAGATTGGCGAACCGCTTGTTTTCCGCGATTTGAGACGGGATAAGATGGCAATGAAAATCATAGATAGGAGCGCCTGCCGCCCCGCCGTGATATAAAGCTTTGGCCGCCGCGGTTTCCAGCAAAAAATCCTGGTCCATAAAAGCTTTGCCGTTTAGATTCATACGCTGCCTCCTCAAAATAAAAAATTAAAGGCTACCGTTCCAAAACCGTACGCGTTTAGCGCACAGTCGATTAGTTTTGGAACAGGCTCAAAGGGTTACCCCGTTTTTGAAAATCGCGATTTCACGATACCCGTTTAATTCGTTTTTTGTTTTTTTACGCCCCGACGCGACATCAGCGATTAACTGGAGCAGCCGGGGACACAAAAAATCCGTACCGGATTCCAGGACGGCGCCCGCGTCAAAATCGATCCACCCGGCCTTCTTCCGCGCAAGGCCGGTATTACTGGCGATCTTAATCGTCGGGACCGGCGCTCCCAGGGGCGTACCCCGTCCCGTGGTAAACAGGATGATCTGCGCTCCCGCGGCGGTCATGGCGGTAGTTGATACGATGTCGTTCCCCGGCCCTTCAAGCAGGACCAGTCCCTTTCCGTGTCCGTGGGGAACGCGGTCCCCGTACCGGTACACTCCCCGGACCGGGGCCGCGCCGCCCTTCTGCACACAGCCGCAGGATTTTTCTTCCAGCGTCGTGATGCCCCCCGCCTTGTTCCCCGGCGAGGGATTCTCGTAGACCGCCTGATTATGGGAACGGTAATACTCCTTGAAGTCTTCAATGAGTGAAACCGTCTTATCAAAAAGTTCACGGCTTGCGCAACGGTCCATGAGCATCTGTTCCGCGCCGAACATTTCCGGCACTTCGGTCAGGATGACCGACGCCCCCGCGCCGGCGAGAACATCGCACACGGTTCCTGCCAGCGCGTTGGCGGTAATGCCGGAAAACCCGTCGGAACCGCCGCATTTCATCCCAACGATGAGTTCTGAAAACCCCGCCGGTTCCCGTTTAGCCTTTCCCGCATGGGCGGCCAGGGCGGTAAGGAGCCGCCTGCCTTCGGCAATCTCGTCCCCCGTTTCCTGGGTAACGAGGAAGGCGAGACGGTCCCGGTCCCCGGCATAGGGACCCAGGGCCTCCTTAAAAGCGGCAATCGTGTTGTTTTCACACCCCAGGGACAGTATCAGTACCCCCCCGGCGTTTGGGTGCTTTGCCAGATCCGCCAGGATAGTGCGGGTGGCCTCGTGGTCTTCCCCCATCTGGGAACAGCCGTAGGGGTGGGGCCAGGCGTACACGCCGTCTATGCCCATCCCGGCGAATTCCGCTTCCCCCCAGCGGGCCAGGGCCTCGGCGGTGCGGTTTACGCATCCCACCGTCGGGATGATCCACAGCTCATTGCGTATCCCTGCCTGCCCGTCAGGACGCCTGAACGCCGGTATCTCCGGTAAGACCGCAGGCCGGGCCACGGGCCGGGAAGCGCCGCCGGGGGCAGTTTCCTCATGCGGACGGTAGCAATACCGCGGATTTTCGGAGAGCAGGGTGCGCAGATTATGGGTGTGGACCCACGCGCCCGCCTGAATCGCCTGAGAAGCCGCTCCTATAGCGCAGCCGTATTTGATTACCCGCCCGCCTGATGCAATGGGCTTCAGGGCGATTTTATGGCCTGCGGGAATATCCTCCTGAATCTCTAAGATGATGAAGCCCGCTCCTTCCAGGCGCCCGCCCTTTTTGAGCGGCCGGATCGCCACCGCCACATTGTCGTCTTCGTGGATGCGTACAATCTCCCCCGGATCGTTCATCGCCACTACTCCCGCTTTAGGATTTTACCGCCAGCCGCTCGATAGCGGAGCGGGCGCCGTCCGTCAGGATAGCCGTCAGGGATCCGCATACCGCGTCTTCAAGGCCGGGATAGGCGCGCAGGTCCTCCCCCCACCAGTCCGCGGAAGAAAGGACGGCGTTGACGATTTTTCGTACCCCGCCGGGATCCGGAGCTTCCCCGGCTTCGGCGTACAGGCCGGCGAACCGTTTCAGTACCCCTTCATCATCCTGAATCGGATAGGCTTCACCGTTTCTGCTCCCGGTCATTTCCCGTCCGGCCAGGTTCCCGCCCTGGTAAAAGGCGATAAGGGCCGCCAGGGAAAAAGCCAGAACCGGCGGCAGTCCGCCTTTTTTAGCATAGTACCCGGTCAGAGACGGAAGCACCCGTGTCTTGAATTTCGATACCGAATTCAAAGCTATCGAAAGGATACGGTGTTTAATGTAGGGATTGGCAAAGCGTTCAAGCACATCGTTGGCGTAGTGGGTTAGTTCCGCCGCATCGCCGTCTATACTGGGAATAATTTCCTCGAATATGGCCCGCCTCATCATCTGAACAACCAGGGGATCCTTGATACACTGTTCCACCGTATCAAGGCCGCACAGGAAGGCCGCGAGAACACTGGAAGTATGAGCGCCGTTCAGGATACGCACCTTCCGGGTGCGGTAAAAACTCAGGTCCTGAGTCTGAATCACGTTGAGCCCCGCACGGGCAAGGGGGAGTTCGCCGGAGTAATCGCCGCGGGTTTCGATGACCCACAGATGAAAGATTTCCGCCGCTGTCAGCAGCTTGTCCTCGTACCCCAGCTTTTCGCCGAGGGAAGCGGCTTCTTCCGTTGGATACCCCGGCACGATCCGGTCTACCAGGCTGTTACAGAAATCGCAGGAACCAAGCCAGGTGAGAAAGGCCCCTCCCAAACGCCATTCCCCGGCATAGCGTTCAACCAGTTCCCTCAGCTTGTCCCCGTTCTTATCGATCAATTCGCAGGGGATACATACCAGCGCCCTGGCCGGATCCCCCTGGAAATGTTCAAACCGCCGGAACAGAAACGCGGTTACCTTGCCGGGAAACGATTGCGGGGGCCGGTCGGAAAGCCGGTCCGCCGCATTATAGGCGATTCCCGCCTCCGTGGTGTTGGAGACCAGGAAACGCAGATCGGGATTTTCCGCGCAGCGAAGGTACTCGTCGAATTGCGTAAAGGGGTTAAGGCAACGGCTCACGGAAGTAACCGCCCGGAATTCCTCAAGGGTTTTGCCCGTGCGTACCCCCCGCAGTATGGTGGTATACAGCCCTTTCTGCTCGTTTATCACGTCCCCCATTCCCTGTTCCAGGGGCTGGACGAGTACCACGCCGCCGTTAAAATCCGTCTTTTCATTGAGTATGTCGATCTGCCAGTCCACAAAGGCCCGTAAAAAATTGCCCTCTCCGAACTGCAGCACTTTCTCTGGCCGTGAAACGGTTTGTACCGCATCGGTAATTTTCTTCATGCACATCCCCCTCTTGCGGATTTCATGTTACCTTCCCCCGTGCAGCCGCGCCATCATCGCCTGAGCCTGGGCGGGATTTTTGCCCATCTTCACCATCTTCTTCATCATAGTGCGCATCTTCTCGAACTTCTTGAGGAGCCGCGCTACTTCCGCCGCGGAAGTACCGGAACCGCGGGCAATGCGGGAACGCCGGGAGGGGCCGATGATAAGGTGGTTGGCCCGCTCCTTCCGGGTCATGGAGGACAGTATGGCTTCCTGATGCGTAAAGTCTTCTTTATTGATGTCGTCTTCGCTGATCCGCTCGGCCATGCCGGGAATCATGTCCATCATTGCTTTAATGGAGCCCATCTTCTTTACCGCCCGAATCTGGGAGAGCCAGTCTTCCAGGGTGAAGCTTTCTTTCTCCATCTTTTTTTGGAGTTCCAGGGCTTCCTGCTGATCGATGACTTCCCGTGCTTTTTCGACCAGGCTTACCACGTCTCCCATGCCCAGAATACGGCCCGCCGTGCGATCCGGGTGGAAGGGCTCCAGGTCTTCGGGCTTTTCGCCCGTACCGGTGAACTTGAGGGGTTTGCCGGTAACGGTCTTGAGGGAGAGGGCCGCGCCACCCCGGGTATCGGAGTCAAACTTGGTAAGGATGACGCCGGTAATGCCTATCCGCTCGTTAAAGGTCCGGGCGATGTCTGCGGCGGACTGGCCGGTCATGGCGTCCGCCACCAGGAGCAGCTCGTCAGGCCGGGCCGCGTCTTTAAGGCGGGAGAGTTCCTCCATCATCGGCTCATCGATCTGAAGGCGTCCGGCGGTGTCCACTATCAGGGTATCGAAGAGGTTTTTCCGGGCATAGTCCAGCGCGCCCCGGCAGACCTTCAGGCTGTCAGCCCCAAGCTCCGGGCCGTCCGCCCGGTAAACCGGTACGCCTATCTTTGCGCCCAGGACGGAAAGCTGCTCCGCCGCGGCAGGGCGGACCAGATCGCAGGCCGCAAGGAGGGGCTTGCGGCCTTCCTTCTTGAGTCTGAGGGCCAGCTTCGCGGCAGTCGTGGTCTTCCCGGATCCCTGGAGGCCCAGCATCAGGATGACCGACGTGGTATCCGGCCCCTTGAGGCGGAGTCCCGCCGGCTCGCCGCCGCCCAGGAACGCGGCCAGCTTATCGTGGAGGATCTTAACAAACTGCTGGCCCGGATCCACCGAGCGCAGGACCTTTTCGCCCCTGGCTTCTTCTACCGTGGAATTGACGAACCGGCGGACCACCCGAAGGTTTACATCCGCTTCCAGGAGGGCCAGCTTGATGGCGTCCACCGCATCATCAATGTTTTTTTCCGTAATTGCCGATTTGCCGGACACAAACCGCAGGGCGTCGGTTACTTTTTGGGTAAGTTTGTCTAACATGCGAATAGTATACCCCTCTTGCACTGAACGCCGCAAGATTGCGCGTTGCCGCATCCCGTTACGCAGAACGAGGCGTAGTCCCTGCCGGACCTGCGCCGCTCCGGAGACCGGGTAAGGGCATCTTTCCCGGATGAGGGATCGACATCAGCGGTGATGAGGGATCGACATCAACGCTGATGTGGGATCGACATCAACGGTGATGTGGGATCGGCATCAGCCGTGATGTGAGATCAACGCCGGCAGCCGGTGTAACCGGCGGACAAGAATTCTTTATGAAAAGCATACCATAAAGAGAGGCTGTTCCATTGAACCGGAGGTTCGATGGAACAGCCTCATGTTTGGAGGATTTGTTCAACGGCCCTTTCCCGCCGGAATCTTTCAAACCGGCGCGGTCGGATACGGAACCGGGGGAACCGCGGCTCCCCCCGGTTCCCTGTGTTCTTACTGCCCCCAGTTGGCGTCGGTGGCGCTGTCCAGATCAACATCCTCCCCCGCCGTCGTGTTGCGATACTTCGACCCGTTCTGGACGTAAACCGCCTGGCCGTTGCCGGCGGAGATGTTTTTCAGGCCGTCGGCAGCATCCGACCCGTAGATAATGCTGCCGCCGGACTTGGTGAACACGCCGCCGCTACGAACAATCACGCCGCCGCCGACGTCATTCGTGGAGATATTGCCGCTGATGGTCCCGCCCTTCATGGTGAACGTGCCGCCATTGTGCACAAACACGCCGCCGCCGTCATACGTGGAGATATTGCCGCTGATGGTCCCGCCGTTCATGGTGAACGTGCCGCCATCGTCCACAAACACGCCGCCGGCCCAGCACGTCGCATTATGGCCGCTGATGGTCCCGCCGTTCATGGTGAACTCGCCGCCATTGTCCACAGCCACGCCGCCGCCGTTGTACGCCGTGTTGCCGCTTATGGTCCCGCCGTCCATGATGAACGCGCCGTCGCTCAGTACCCGCACCCCGGTGCCGTTGGCACCGATGGCGATCCTTATATTGCCCGTGATAGTCCCGCCGGTTTCAAGGCGGAGCGTCCCGTTATTCCGCACCATGACAAAGCCCGGGTAGCCGTACCAGGCCGGGTCTATGAATCCTAAGCCCGTTAAGGTGATGTCCCGCAGGGATACCTCGGCGCCGCCGTCCACCATTAAAAGAATGCATTCAGTGGTATCCAGATTTTCCGCCTTCATCAGCTTCAACGTCCCCTTCTGGTTCTGTACGCCGCCGTACAGGACGATGGGCGGATATGGGCC
>JAIRLK010000190.1 GCA_031259515.1 Treponema sp.
TTCATCGGGAAGAGTTTCAATAAAATCCAATAATTTATTGAAATTTATTTCGGCCAATTCAAGCAGTTCCTTTTTATTCGTGGGTCTGGGCATCTTATTCCTCCAAAAATATTTTCCAAACAATTTTGGAAAGATTGTTTTAATTATATCACGGAAATATTTTTCCTACAAGCCTTTTTTGAAAATTTACAACAAATTTTAGCCCCCCATTTCGCATAACGGATTAATTCCGCATACTGATTAGCGATAGTCATATCATTATAAAAACTTCGTAACTATTCAGCCGCCCTGCGGAGGAAAGTGTCGGCAACTTCGTTGTTGCAATCGGCGGAATGAAGGGACTTCTAGCCAGGGACTTTAGTTCCAAATGAGCCGATTGGAAGCGAAAGGGGGCGGTAGCCCATATGCGCACAGTTTACAAATAAGATAGTAACCGCAAGGGCGAAAAAGGCGCAGAAAGAAAGGGAAAGAGGTTTTTTCTCTTGAAAACCTATTCGCCTTGACGATTAAAAAATCGTAACTGTGCGCATATGAGGATGTCCTTACCCGGCGGTTTTTTCTAATGTATAAATATACAATAGATTGCATATTTATACTATATTTATGCGCGAAGCGCAACAGGCTCTAAGACGGAAGCGCCGCCCCCGTAACACCCCCCGCCGGGGGGTGTTACGGCCTCCTGAACCCTCCGGGTGGAAAATTTTTTACGCTTTTATCAGGTCTTTGAACATCGCGTGACGCTTCTCGTCCTGCATAAGCAGGTTCAGTTTGAACTGGCCGTCCCGGTAGCCTAAGTCTATACACCGGGCTTTGAACTGCTCGAAAGACTGAGGAACCAGAAGAAAGGTTTCGGGGTCCTTGACCCGGTTGCTGGCCCGTTTTTCTTTGTATTCCATATTGAATTCAGTCAGAATCCGGTCCACCTCTTTGGTAAAGGCTTTGGCATCTTCCGTGGTTATGTCATCGGAGAATTCGTAGTAGAACTTGTAATTCGACGCCTGTAGGTCCGCAAACCCCACAAAGAAAGGCGCCTTCTTACCCGCTCTCTGTTCCGCCTTCCGAACCGCCTCTATAAACTGCCGTTCGTGGAGTTTTTCTCCCGTCAGGCTGATGGTCCCGTTGATCTTTTGGATGAATTTAAGCGTGGGGAACTGATTATGCCAGCCGGTTATCTCCAAAAGATCGTTCATGTTGTAACGGTAAAGCCCCGCGGATGTGGTTACCAGCATGGCATAGCGTTCGCCCTGTTTGACTTCGTACATCTGGCAGATTTTGGGCTCGGGCTTGTCCAGTTCCGATTCATGGATGAATTCAAAATAGATCTTGTGCCCAAAGAGGACGGTATCGGGAGAGTTGGCTTTAAGGACCACCCCGGCCTTACATTCCGAAGAAACATAGCTGAATTCATGGAAAACACAGTCCTTGGGATAGGAATCCTTGATCTTGTCCAAATAAATGTGGGTGTTTCCGCAGAACCAGGTGTCTATGATGACCATGTTGGGCCAGTAATGCTTGGGAAGCACCCTTCCATATTTGGTTTTAAGGGCCCGCAGGTCCTTGGCCCGCTGGGGATTGGGAACCAACTGGGCTTCAAGCTTTTGGCGTATGTCGTCCGGTATGTCGAATTTATGGCTCAAGGTACCGTGTTCAATATCGTTGACATAATCGTCGAAAAATTCATTGGCGTTGTTTTGCATCTCCACCAGGGTACTGGGATTGGCGGTGATGATGCCGGTACAATTTTCGTGGGCAATGGCATTCCTCATGATCGTATAATACCGGGCCTTGTAGTCGGGAATATGAAAAACAATGGCCGGTGAGGGATGTATGCTCCTCATGAACTTGGGAACATCCCGCTGCATAACCCCGGAAATCGAACCGTAGAGGGTTCCGTCCGGCGCCCTGCCTTCGATGGCTTTCCCCACGATAGAGGGAACGCACCCGTAAAAAGCATTGGGCTTGTTCATGATCATCGTATAAAGCCAAATCTGATTCATTTTTTTATAGACTTCCTGATAATAAGCCTCGGTAACCGGTATCCACTTGGGCTCCTTCGTAGTCCCGCTGGTAGTGGCATAAATTTTAGGCTTGCCGGGAAAAAGCACATCCGCCTCCCCACTCTTATGCCGTTCAATGAAGGGCCGCAGATCTTCGTAATCGTTAACCGGCACGTATTTCCGGTAACGTACAAACAACTCCTCGGCAGTATCCGCCGCCAGAATCTCCGCGAAGCGATGCTCTTTGCCGTACACCGTATGCTTCGCAGCTTCCAAAATATTCCGCAGGGTTTGGGCCTGGGCTTTCTTGCCGTCTTTTGATACCTTATCCAATTCTTTAAGCCCCTTCTTCCCTACGATAGTAAGGGCCAGTTTGATAAGCCGCCATCCTTTTACTCTGGGTTCTTTCATGTTCTTCTCCTGATGCCCCTCTACTTTAAAGAATAAAGAGGATTGAATTTTCCGCGCCCAACTCGGTCAGGGTGGGCATAACAATGACAGATTCTATCTGGCTGTCATTATCATACCAGAAAGATGAAAACGTGGCAACAGGGGGGAGTTGGGGTTTTGTGGAGTTTACCCCAAAGCGGTCTCCCGTTGAGAATAGTCTTCATGATTTAAAACCGTTCAAACTTAGATGCCTTGATGTTGAGATCGTATCCCCATCAATGTTTAAAATGCCTCGTCCCGGTAAACACCATGGCGATTCCGTGCTTATCACAGGCCTCAATCGAAAGCGTATCGTTGCGGGAACCGCCGGGCTGTATGATAGCCTTGATGCCCGAGGCCGCCGCTTCCTCTACCGCGTCCGGGAAGGGGAAAAAGGCGTCTGATGCCAGGACGCGGGGCGGGTTCCCTTCGGCAAAAGCTGTGGGGACAGCCAGGGCGCTGTTGCCGGCGGAGGCAATGGCGGCGGCGCTTCGCTCAAGGGCTTGCCGGGTCGGCCAGATGCGGTTTACTTCGCCGCCTCCTATGCCCGTCGCCGCCAGATTTTTCACCACCATGATGGCGTTGGACTTGACATAGGACACCGCCCTCAGACCAAAGATAAGGTCCGGAATATCCTCTGGAAGGGGGGCGGTCTTGGTAACGACTTCCCATTTTTCCAGGAGCCTCCGGTCCGCGTCTTGTACCAAAAGGCCGCCGTCAACGGAGATGCATTCCCGCCTTTCCCGTGGGGCCTGGGGGGCGCGCATGATCCGGAGGTTCTTCTTCTTTTTGAGGATCTCCAGGGCGGCATCTTCAAAGGCCGGGGCCACGAGGATCTCTAAAAAAACTTCCGATAGTTTTTCCGCGGTTTCCGTGTCAACAGGAACATTACAGGCCACAATGCCGCCAAAGATAGAGACCGGATCGCAGGCGAAGGTCTTGGCGTAGGCTTCCGGGAGAGAATCTCCCAGGGCTATGCCGCAGGGGGTGTTGTGCTTAACCGCGGCGCAGGCGGCCCGGGCCCTGCCTGAACCCGCTTGGTACCGGGACAGGCCAAGGGCCAGGAAGTCCGCTTCTCCCTGGGGCGAAATCCCCTCTGAGGGGAGCCCGAAGGCGCAGACCGCTTTCCAGGCCAGGTCCAGGTCGCGGATGTTATTGTAACTCAGTTCTTTTCCGTGGAGTTGTTCCATGGAGGGGAGGGCGCCGGGACCGCCGGCGTTGAAGTACAGGGCTGCGGTTTGGTGACCATTTTCCCCATAGCGCAGGGATTGCGCTTTTTTCAGGGACATGGGCCAATAGGCGGGATAGTCCGCCTGAGTCTCGTCAGAGTCCAGGCGGTCCAGACCGCCAAGATAACGGGCAATGGCGGCGTCATAGGCGGAGGTTAAGGTGAAAACCTTTCCCGCCAGGCGTTTCCTGAATTCCTCCGGTATGTTTCCCACGCTGATCCTTTCCATGACACCGGGATAATCCGCCGGATCGGTGAGGACTATCACGTCCCGGTAGTTTTTCGCTGCGGAACGCAGCATGGCCGGCCCCCCTATGTCGATGAACTCTATCGTTTCTTCAGGGGGACATTTCCCGGCAACTTCTGCCTGAGCCTTTTCAAAGAAGGGGTAGAGGTTGACGCACACTACATCTATTGCCGAAAGGCCGAGTTTCTCCAAGGTTTCCCGGTGAGCGGGCAGGTCCCTCCGGGCAAGAAGTCCCGCATGAACGGCGGGATGCAGAGTCTTGACCCGACCGTCAAGACATTCGGGAAACCCCGTAACCGCCGATATGTCGGTAACCGGGATCCCTTTGTCCCGCAAATACTTCGCGGTCCCTCCGGTGGACACTAGCTCCCATCCCGCGCCGCTCAGAAACGACGCCAGATCGATAATACCTTCTTTATTGAATACGCTGATCAATGCCCGTGGTTTCACGTTTCTCTCCTGTTTGACAATTTTTTTGCCATAAGCGCCGCCGCTTCCACAATGGCGGCATGTTCCGCTTCATGAATCCGCTCCGCTAGTAAACCGGGAGTATCCCCGGCAAAGACCGGCGTCTACCAGATGTACTGTGCAACCCGATTCCGTAAAAATCCTCGTTCCAATCCGGCAGCGCCTTGCGTATAAGGCTGAACCCGTTGGAATGAACCCCTGACGAAGCAATCCTCCGGTTTCTTTACAGCCTTAGTCCTCACGCCTGCCGTTGAACGCCGCCGGGCTCGCGGTTCCCGCCGCCAGTTCCCGGTATTTCTCTACCGTCCGGCAGCCTTCTTCGATATTCACTCCGGCCTGTTTGTAGTCTATGGTTTGTATCATAGTCAAAAAGTTACGGAGAGGGAAGTCTTTCATTGTCAACAGGTTCTGAGAGATAGACCCCAAGGCAGCAGCATTTACTTTTTCACAGAAACGCTACGGTTCTCTTTCCCAGCATTGAGGAAGATATGGCCAGGATAAACCGGGGAAGGCCGAAGGATGCCGCTTCAATCCGGAACGTTTTCCCTGATGTAGACATCCAGAGGTATCTCGACCTTGGGGGGAACATGCTGCTTGAGAACAACGAATTGGTACAAATACCGCAAAGCTTCGCGGCCCTGTTCTGCGGAACGCTGAGAAATGATCGCGTCGATGAGCCCGTCTTTCAGGAGCCGTTTATTTTCGGGAATAAGATCGTAACCAACCAGGAGCAATTCGCGCCGGGCCGCACAAAATTTCAGCGCCGCAGACGCCCGGTGTATCATACAGTTGGTAATGAATAATCCCGCAATGCCTGTATTTTCTTTTAGAAAAAGCAGTATTTCTGTTTTTGATATTTCAGTTCCCCGAAAATCAGAATATTCTTTGACGATCACCGGAAAATTGTATTCCCGCGCATACCGGACAAAACCGTCCCTGCGCTGGGTAATGTGGTAATCCTCGCCGTGGGCATCCAATATCCCGACAGGTTTGGTGATGGTTCCCGCAAAGAGGCGCATCAGGCGGCCCGCAAGGTAGCCCCCTTTAACCGGGTCCTGTCCTATGCGGCAGAGAGGATTCATGTCCGGAATATCGGCGTCAAAAAAAACATAGGGGATGCCCAGATCCTGAATTTTATTGATAAAGACTCTGATTTTTTCCGGCCTGATAGGAGGAACGATGAGCCCATCCGGTTTCTTTTTCAAAATAGCATCAGAGAGGATTTGAAATTCCTGGGGGTTGTACCTGTCGTATTCGCAAATTTCCGTTTCCACTCCCAAGGGAGCGACTTCACCGGCCCCTTCTAATATGCCCTGTATGGCCTGGCCCCAATACCCCGCGTCCTGGTTTCTTTTGGGTAACAAGGCGGCAAAACGGTACGCCCTGTTTCGTTTGAGGCCCCCGGCCAAGGGATTCGGGGTAAATTCGTATTGATCAATTATCTTTTGTACCCTGGCCAGCGTAGCGGGAGATACCCTTCCCCGCCGGTGGATCACCCGGTCCACCGTTCCTATGGATACACCCGCAAGCCCGGCGATTTCTTTTACAGTCATAACAGTAATAATGCACTTATTTTATGATGGCCGCAATATCCGGAGGCTGTTCCAAAACCATCATCAACAAGTTACCTCGCTCCAGCCGCCTGCGGCATCTTCCGCTACCCTCTCTGCGGGGGTTCACCCAGCAACGCCCCCCCGGACCCCCCGAAGGTTCGGCGGATCCTAACGAGAGTTTTTCATCTTTGACGTCAGATCAAAAGCCACCGCCGCAAGCAGCACAAAGCCCTTAATTGCCTGCTGCCAATCCGTACTGACTCCCATAATCGACATGCCGTTGTTGAGAACGCCAATAAAGAGACCGCCCACCACCGCCCCAATAATCGTACCTATACCGCCTGACACCGCCGAACCGCCCACATAACAGGCGGCGATGGCATCCATCTCGAAACTTTGACCGGCTTTCGGCGTGGCCGCGTTAAGACGGGCGGCAAAAACCAGGGCGGCCATGGCGGCAAGTACCGCCATGTTTGTGTATATCCAGAACATCACCCATTCGGTTTTAACCCCTGAAAGTTTCGCGGCCTTCGCGTTACCTCCCAAGGCGTAAATATGGCGGCCCTGAACCGTTTTTGACGCGACGAACTGATACCCTACGATAAGAATACCCAAAACAATCAGAATATTCGGCAATCCTCGGTAGAGGGCAAACACAATGGTAAAGGCCATCAGGACCACGGCAATGGCCGCCAGTTTAAGTATCCATATACCATAGGGCAGCAAATCAAAGTTATACTCCTTCTGTTTTTTGCGTTTATTGATCTCGTTTACGATGATGAACGTAACAATGAGCAGCCCTATGACAATAGAAAAGAGATGCACTGTCGTTTTGCCCAGCGTAAGGCCTCCAAAAAGGTCGGGAATATAACCGGAAGCGATTATCTGGAACTCTTTCGGGAAGGGCGCCTTAGTCTGTCCCTGCAAAATCACCTGCCCTAAACCACGGAACACCAGCATTCCCGCCAGGGTCGCTATAAAAGGGGGAATATGGACAAAGGCAATCCAGAAACCCTGCCACATGCCGATTGCCGCCCCTATAAGCAACGATATGAACATCACCAAAAAAGGATTCATGTGAATATCTACAATCATCACCCCGCAGACCGCGCCCACGAAACAGACAATGGAACCTACCGAAAGATCAACATTGCCGGTAAGGGTACAGAGCAGCATACCTACCGCCAGAATAAGTACATAACTGTTCTGAAGTACAAGATTGGTCAGGTTCACCGGGCGGAAAAAAATACCTTTCGTCAAAACACCGAAAAAAACCATTGCCACCGCCAGCGCGATAACCATACCGTATTGCCGTGCGTTTTTCTTCAAAAATATAAACAAGTTATTCATTGCGGCTTCCTTCTATCTATCAACTATCAAGTTATACAACTTATATCGATCAACTTATTACCGATCAACTTCGCTCAATTAACTTCGATATCAACGTTACTCAATTGGACAAAATATGGCGCATGATTTTTTCCTGCGTCGCGGTCTTGCCTTCCAGTTCGGCGGTAATCCGCCCTTCGCTCATCACGTATATCCGGTCGCACATGCCGATAATCTCCGGCATTTCACTGGATATAAGAACACAGGCTATGCCCTGAGCCGCCAGATTGTTGATGATCGTGTAGATTTCATGTTTGGCCCCCACGTCAATACCCCGGGTCGGCTCGTCCAAAATGAGGATTCGGGGATCCGAGAAGAGCCACTTGGCCAATACCACCTTTTGCTGATTGCCCCCGGAAAGATTCCCCGCCAACTGCAAGATTGACGGGGTTTTGGTGTTGAGTTTTTTCCGGTAATCTTCCGCCGCCGCGATTTCCTCATGTTCGTTAATAACGCTACTCCGGGCGATTTTTTTTAGTCTTGCCAGGGTGGTATTTTCTTTGATAGTCGCAATCAGCACCAGGCCGAATTCCTTCCGGTCTTCGGTTACATAGGCAAGCCCCTGCTCAATCGCCCTGGGAATCGAATTCAGGTCTACTTCCTTGTTGTCGATCAGGGTTTGACCGCTGATATTCACGCCGTAATACTTGCCGAAAACGCTGGTAGCCAATTCAGTACGCCCAGCGCCTACAAGGCCGGCCAAGCCCACCACTTCCCCAGAGCGTATGGTAATATTCACCTTGTCCAGCTTCTTCCGATCTGGATTGTCCGGGTTGTAAACCGTCCAGTTTCTGACTTCAAAAACAACATCGCCGATGACGGTGTTCCGTTTGGGGAAACGGTCGGTAATTTCCCGGCCCACCATGCCTTTGATAATCCGGTCTTCACTGATAGACGCCCTGCCGGCGCGGTTACCCCGGGTGTCCCGTTCCACCTCTAGGGTCTCAATGGTTTTGCCGTCCCGTAAAATAGTGATACTATCCGCCACTTCCGCTACTTCGTTCAGTTTATGAGAAATCAGTACCGATGAAATGTTATGCTGATCCCTCAGTTCCCGCAGTATCTGCAGCAAATGTTCGCTGTCCTTTTCGTTAAGCGCCGAGGTGGGTTCATCAAGAATCAGGATTTTGGCGTCTTTTGCCAGGGCCTTGGCTATTTCCACCAACTGCTGCTTACCCACCCCCAACCGGTTCACCGGTATATTGGGATTTTCATCCAGCCCTAGTTTTCGCATATATATAACCGCGTCGTCCCGCGTTTTGTCCCAGTTGATAATATTGTATTTCGCCCGCTCGTCCCCCAAAAAAATATTTTCCGCGATGGAAAGGTAGGGACTCAGGGCCAGCTCCTGATGAATAATAACAATGCCGGTCTTTTCACTTTGTTTGATGTCGGCAAAGGAGCAGACATTGCCTTCAAATACGATGTCTCCCTCATAAGTACCGTGAGGATAGACCCCGGACAGAACCTTCATGAGGGTTGATTTTCCCGCGCCGTTCTCCCCCACCAGGGCATGTATTTCCCGGCGCTTCACCTGAAGATTAACCTTATCCAGCGCCACTACGCCGGGAAACGTTTTAGTAATGTTTTTCATTTCAAGCAACATTGCCTGATCGGGCATAAAAACGCTCCTTAATGAAGGCCCGCCCGCAAAACCAGCGCTTGCGGACAGACCTTGCACCGAATCACAACCTTCCTTACTAAAGTCCAAGCTCTGCGGCGGTGTGATACCCGGTATCAAGTACCGCCGCCTTAAGATTATCTTTGGTAACAATAACCGAGTCAAGCAACAAAGACGGAACTATCTTGGCGCCGTTGTTGTAGCTTGAAGTGTCCAAACCGGTAGGAGTCTTGCCCTGCATAAGAGTATCCACCAGGGTAACTGTGGCGGCCCCCAAAGAACGGGTATCCTTTAGTACTGTGGCGTACTGCTCGCCGGCAAGAATAGACTTACAGGAAGCAACGATGCAATCCTGACCGCCTACTACCGGGAGGGGCTTGCCGGGGGTACTGCCGTAACCAACAGCTTTACAGGCTTCGAGGCATGACAGACTGATGGGGTCATAGGGGGACAAAATCCCGTCAAGCACCACATCGCCGGAATAATAGGCAGAAAGCAGATTCTCCATGCGCTTTTGGGCTTCCGCGGCATCCCAGCGCAGGGTGCCGATTACGGTCCGCTCTATCTGGCCGGAGGGTACTGTAAGTACGCCATTGTCAAAGTAGGGTTTCAGCTTGTCCATCGCGCCCTGATAGAACCCGACAGAATTGTTGTCGTCCGGGGAACCGGCGAACAATTCGATAATAACCGGTTTCGCGGCAGTCGCCTGATTCAGATTAAGACCGGTAATCAGAATATCGCCCATCTGGCCGCCGACTTTGTAGTTATCAAACGATACGTAGTAATCCACATTGGGGGACTGCATCAGCAGCCGGTCATAGGAGATGACGGGAATCTTGGCTGCCGCGGCATTCGCAAGCTGGTTGGAAAGGGCCGAGCCGTCGATGGACGCGATAACCAGGGCTTTTACCCCTTTGGTAATCATGTCGTCAATCTGGCGGACCTGGGTAGGAATATCGTCATCCGAATACTGGAGATCGACGGTGTAGCCCAGCTTTTCCAGACCCTCCTTGACGGCGTTGCCGTCTTTGATCCAACGTTCCTCCGACCGGGTGGGCATCACCACGCCGATTAAGGTTTTTCCACTCTGCCCTTGACTGCCGCCCCCGGCAAACACCGTTCCCGCCGAGACCAGCAGGACTAAAGCCGCAAACAATACCTTTTTTATTAATTTCATCTCTTCTCCTCCTGAAATTGATTTGCGTGTACGTTAACGCATAGACTTATGGTAAACCCGATTCGTATATCTGTCAAGATAAAATTTTATGAAAATACTATTATTTTTTTCCTATATCTGCCTTTGCACCGGAGGAAAAACTAAAAAAGTGGATTTTTTTATGGGAAAAGATATGTTTTTTACCGGTAAAAAGCGGCGCCCTTGCGTATTTTACGGATTATCCACAAAGGGCGCCCGCAATCATCGTATCCTAACGCCCGTATCCGGGTCAAAGAACATCGCCTGTTCATCTTTGACGGCAAGGGATACCTGAGTATACGCCGTTACATCCGTAGAATAAGGAGCCGATATCTTGATCTCCGTGCCGCCGATATGGGCAATCAAGATTGAGTGGCTCCCCTGGGGTTCGACAAGATCAATGACGGCATCGCAGAGGCGGCCCGGGCCGCTTTCCCGGCGGGGGGAAAGGTCGATAAATTCAGGCCGTATCCCTAAAATCGCCTTTTTGCCTTCCCGGGGCGCGAGCGCGGCGTTCATGGACGCGGGGATCCGGTACCGGATATGCTCATTTACCGCCCTATACCCTTCCCCGGTTTTTTCGATGCGGGTCTCGAAAAAATTAGCCGGCGGCGTTCCAATAAACGAAGCCGCAAAATGAGTGGCGCTGTCACGGTATATCTCCATAGGCGCGCCTATCTGTTCGATTTTACCCCGGTACATGATAACGATTCTGTCCGCAAGGCTCATGGCTTCGGCCTGATCGTGGGTAACAAAAATGGTGGTGGAATTTTCCATTAAGTGTATGCGTTTAAGTTCCGACCTCATGCTTACCCGCAGTTTGGCATCCAGGTTTGAAAGGGGTTCGTCCATGAGGAATATTTTGGGTTTTACCACAATTGCCCTGGCCACCGCCACCCGCTGGCGCTGCCCGCCGCTCATCTGGGAAGGGTACCGCTTTAACAGCATCTCTATGCCGGCGGCCACGGCTGCGGATTCCACCCGCTTTTTAATTTCATCCTTGCCTATTTTTTGCAGCTTAAGGGGATAGGCGATGTTGTCGAAAGCCGTCATGTGGGGCCAGATGGCGTAACTCTGAAAGATCATGGAAACGCCCCGGTCCCGAGGCTTCTTCCGCAGAATACTCTCTCCGTCCACGATGATGTCCCCGCCGGAAACATCTTCTAGGCCGGAGATCATCCTGATGGTAGTAGTTTTACCGCACCCCGAAGGTCCAAGAAAAACGATAAATTCGCCTTTTTCGATAGACAGATTCATATTATCGACGATCAGGGGGCCGTCTTTCGTATACCGTTTCTGTAGATTACGCAATTCCAAATAACTCATCAGAATCTCCTCCCGCATTGTACCATAAGTATCAGAATTACTGTTTGTTAATCATATCCCGGCGCCGCCCCACATCTGATTGATATACCGGCGGACAATAAAAGTAAACACCAGGGCGGGAATGATAAGGACTATGCTGCCTGCGGCGGCGTATTGGATGCCGCTCGATGTAGTGCCTATCGCCTTGTATACCACCAGGGACAAGGTCTGGTTGCGTTCGGTAAGGATAAGCGCGGAGATGGTGTCGTTCCACGCGGTGTTAAAGGCGTACATGGAACTGGCGGCCATTGCGGGGAAGGCTAGGGGAAAGGTGATGTGCAAAAAAGTTTGCAGGGAATTGGCGCCGAAGATAAGGCTTGCCTCTTCCAGTTCCCGGTTGATCCCCATAAAGATGCTGGCGGTTATCCACGCGGTAAGGGCTATGTTGGGAATTGAATACAGGATGGCAAGGCCCAACAGGGTATCGAACATGCCGAAACGGATCAGCAGTTTGGCCATGGGAATGGTGATGCCCACAACGGGGAACATCCGTACTATCAGGATGCCCAGGTTGATCTTTTCTTTAAACTGGAACTGATACCGCGCCATGGCGAAACCGGCCATGCTGCCCAGGGTAAGGGATATAAGGATGGTAAGCAGGGAAACAATGATGCTGTTTTTAAGGGCGGGAGCGGCGTTGTTCACTATCGTAAAAAACTGACCGAAGTTGTAAAAGGCGTCTTTTTGGTAACTGAATTCCTTCGGGCCCTGTTCCAATGTTTGGGAAAAATCCCGAATCAACTGTTCGCCCGAGATAGTGACATTGTACTGGCGCTTAAAATGGGTTTCCAGCCGCGACGGATTTTTAGTGGTGATAACCGAACGGTAGCCATTTCCCCGGTCATAAAAAAGTTCGAATTCGCCGTTCTCCGCGGGTTTTACGAGGACAGTAAGCTTCATGGACGGCAACAGGCGTTTGGGGAATTCGCTTATCTCCACCGCGCTGGAAAAGGCAACCGTACTGAAGTACAGCAGGGGAACTACCACCAGCATAACCATGCCGGCAAGAACCAGGGCGATAACCGTCTTCTGGATTATGTTGAGTTTATTTATCACGCCGCCTCCAGGTAACTACCTTGGCGGCTTACCCGGTAGTAAATCATCGTGGTAAGGAAAACCGCTACGGTCGTGGTAAAGGAAAGGGTAAAGGCCAGTTTGCCGCTGCCGGGCGCGCCGGGTATAACATCCTCGTAAAAGGCGATGCGCTCCACCAGGAAAGGAACTTTCCCATGGCCCAGCACCATCACCGCTATGGCCCAGACCTGTACCGCCGCGATAAGGCGCAGTATTATTGAGGTGATGATGGAAGGCCGCAGTATGGGCAGGGTAATATCCTTAAAGATACGCCACTTATTCGCGCCGAAGGTATAGGCCGCCTCCCGCAGTTCTTTTTCGATCCCCTGCAAGCCTGCGGACAGGATGATCATGACCCCGGGAACTACCGTCCAGGTATCAATGAGGATGATCAAAAGCAGAGCGGAAAAACCTTCGGCGTTCATAAACAAAATAGGCTCTTTTATAAGGCCCAGGCCGGTTAAAACAGAGTTGATCCATCCGTCCTTAAAAAGCCCGGTCTTCCAGAGGATGCCTACCGCCGTAGGGGTGATAGCCATAGGTATCATGGCAATAAACATGAGGATATTGGAAAATTTAAATCTGATGTTGAGGAAGACCGCCAGGATCAGGGCAAGAACGTATTGCAACAGTACCGAAATAACCGCGAAAAGACCGGTATTTATTACCGCCCGCACAAAAAGTTCCGACTTCCAAAGGAGGATAA
The DNA here is from genome assembly GCA_031259515.1 of Treponema sp. Lineage (GTDB taxonomy): Bacteria > Spirochaetota > Spirochaetia > Treponematales > Breznakiellaceae > JAIRLK01. Next base: position 13,273 of record JAIRLK010000190.1, read on the forward strand.
AATTCCCCGTCAGGGTAAACGCGCCGTCTTCGGTGGTAAAAACTTCGATCATTCCGGCTATTACCGGCGCCAGCCAGAATATTATATAGAAGATAAAGGCCGGCGCCATAAGGAGATAAGGGGCATATTTGCGGCTGGTAAAACGGTGTGTCACGTATGCCCTCCTAAACTTCGGGGGGCCTCGGCCCCCTTATTAGCGGGAGTAGCCCGCAACGCAACGCGGGCGCAGGGGCCGGACTTGCAGAGCAAGTCCGCGACTTCCCCCTCCTAACAGCCTCTAGCGTTAGCGGACTACGCGCTAATTTTTCAGCGCCCTGCACTTGGCTTCCAGGTCTTGCAGGAACGAGGCGCCGGGAACCTGTTTTGTGGCGAGAACCTGGTTAAACGCATCGTGGTAGAGCAGTTTAACCGCATTCCAGTCCTTGTAATCTGTTGAGGGAACCCCCGCAACAATAGTTGTACTCAACATCTTGTTGCCGGCGGTCATCACCACATCATCACTGCCCAGGAAAGAGGCGATTTCATTGATTGGACTGAGTACGCCGCCGAAGTTGACGCATAGTTCATAGTTCACCTGGGCGGTAGTAACATAGTCTATCCACTTGGCGGCCAGGTCGGCGTGGGGAGCGCCTTGCTGTACGCCCCAGCACCAGGCGCCGGAAGTGGAACCCGCGCCTTTACTGCCCTTGGGCGCCGCGCCTATCACCCATTCATTGGGGGCCGCGTTGTACGCCACCCCTATGGGGCTCATGTGGGCAAAGGTAAGCCACACATCGCCGCTCCTCATGGGATCGGTAGGAGCGCTGTACTGGGCCTGCTCAGGATAGAAGGCGTCGCCCCCGGCTATTTCAGCGATGATGCCCAAGGCGCTTTTAAACCCCTCGGAGGTAAAGTCAGGAAAACCGCCGCCATAAGCCAGGGCCATGCCGGCCATAGGGTAAAGAAGCTGCGAACCCTGGTTAAGGGCGGGCATCATGGTTTTGCCGGCCCCCTCGCCTTTGGCAATGTTCACCGCCCACTGCGCATACTGTTCCCAAGTAATACCGTTGATCACATCCTGTTTGCCAAGCCCCGCAGGCAGATATTTGAAGGCGTCCACATTGGCGGCCAAAATGTACACGTCAAAGAAATTGGGAACAAAATAACGCGCTCCGTCTTTGTTGGTAACGGAATCGTACATCTTGGTAATGGTACTGCCCTGGTGGATCATGCCGCCTATATCCGCCATCCAGCCGCCGTTTACGTAGGGCCCCATGCGGGATGTATCAATATAGACGACATCGCTTACGATCTTGCCGGTATCCCGCTCCGCCCCGATCTTCTTTAGACAGTCGTCCTGGGTTATAAACTCCACATTCACCTTTACCCCGTATTGCTGTTCAAATTTTTTGACAAATACATCAATGAGGTACTGTTTTTCGTGAACCTGGGGAGTACCGCTGTAGGCGATATTCAGTTCCTTCGAGCCGCCCGACGGATCGGCGGCAGCCTGGCCCGTAGCATAAACCACCCCCGCCGCTGAAACCAGGATAAGCGCCGCAAATACGAAACCTATCATTCTTTTCATGGTAAACCTCCTGCCGATTATTGAAAACTTACCCTTTAGTATAACGCCAGATGCGGCCAAGATCAATCAAAAATGTACCGTAACCAGCAATTTATGTTTCACGAGCGCGAAATAGTATTGTTGATGATTTCATCAGAAGCCGGGAACATGTACTCAATATATCCGGATAATGAATCATGACCGCCGTTTGATCCGGCAAAGAAAGAATGGTTCAGTATACCACAATATTTTCCAAACAACAAATGGCTGGTTTTTTCGGGAAACTATGTTTGCCCCAATAATTTTAGAACATTGCCAAATAGTTAAGGACCCCTGCGGAAAATGTGCGGCGTTTTACTTCCGCACAGGTCCTTAACGCCCTCTTTTATGGCTCATTCTTTGATCCCCGTCATGGCGATACCCTGGGTGATCTGCCGTTCAAAGATGAGGAATATGATGATCGCCGGGATGGACGCCGTCATGTTGCTGGTGATGGGAATAACCCGGTCAGAGGCGTAGGTCAGCTCAAAGGTGGGCAGCCCCACCGGCAGGGTAAACATCTGATTGCTCATGGCGCACAGGAGGGGCCACAGGTAGTTGTTCCAGGAACCGATAAAGGACAGGATACAGTTGGTCACCAGGACCGTCCGGGAAAGAGGTATAATGATCCGGGAAAAAATGACCAAATGTTTTGCCCCGTCTATCTGGGCCACTTCGATGAGTTCCTTGGGGATTGCCCTGAAAAAACTTACCATGATAATAAGCCCCATGGAACCGGCGATCCCCGGCAGGATCATCCCCGGATAGGTGTCGATCATATAAAGGCTGTTTACGGTGATAAAAAGGGGTACAATGGTGGCCTCCCCGGGAACCATAAGTCCCATGAGAAAATAAAAAAACAGCTTCCGCTTACCCCAAAATTCCATTTTGGCCAGAGGATACGCCGCCAAGGCGGAAACCGTAAGGCCCAAAGCGGTACTGAGGATGGCGATGAGAAAGCTATTTAAGGTCCACCTGGGCACACTGCTTTTCCCGAGGATATAGGCATAATTCGTCAGGGAATAGGGGGGCTTAAACCAGTCGAGGAACTGCTTAGCGGAGGCGCTCTCGGGCTTTAGGGACGCAAAAAGGCCGAACACCAGGGGAAACAAAAAGATCACCGCAATGATTAGGGAAAGAAGGGTCAGAATGATATTTCCGGCGCTGTATTTACGATATATTTTCATTTTATTCCTCTTATTCCTCCTTACTTCCGTTGAATTCTCAGTTGTATGGAGGAAAGGGCCACCAGAATGATAAACAGGGCATAGGACATGGCCGCGCCGTACCCCATATCACTCTGCCGAAAGGCGACATCATATATGTATTGAATCAGCGGCCGGGTCGCCGTACCGGGACCGCCCCCGGTGATCAACTGAATCTGGCCGAAGATTTTAAAAGAAGCAATCATCTGGAGCAACAGGATAAGATAGATCACCGGTTTGAGCAGGGGCAGGGTTATGCCGAAAAGCTGCCGGGCTTTTCCGGCGCCGTCCAGTTCCGCCGCCTCATAAAGCTGTTCGGGTATATCCTGTAGGGCGGAAATCACCAGCATCATGCTGAACCCTATGGTCCACCAGACCGTGATCGTGGTAACCACTGTCCAAATAAGCCCTATCTTTTGGAACCACATAATCTCCACCCCCGGGGGCAGGATCCCCAAATCGTGGAGCAGAAAACTCAAGGTACCCCAATAGGGTTCAAAAAACCACCGGGCGAGCCGGGAGATTACCGCCACGGAAAGTACCGTAGGGACATAATAGGCGATCCGCAGGAATTTTTTTAATCCATGCCCGCGGTTTGCTAGGATCCCCAAACAGACGGGGGCCGCTACCAGCAGGGGGACCGAGATAATAACAAACCAGGTGGTGTGCCAGAGGGCTTCCCAGAAATACCGGTCCTGGAAAAAACGGGTATAATTCCCGAATCCCAAAAAGCGGATCTTCCCCATGAGGCCCCATTTGTGGAGGCTTACATAAACTCCCTGGATCACCGGCCAAATGATAAATACGGTATACAGCACAAAAAACGGGAATAAAAACAAAAACGCCGTCACGGTTTTTGAAAACAGTTGTTTATTCTTCTTTTCCATCCGTCCGTTCCCCATAAAAAGAGGGGAAACGGGAATTTTCCCCCGTTTCCCCCGCTCAAAACTAGCGTCTAATAATCGCGTTCATTTCGGAGATGATATTCTGAACCGCCACGGTTGACGTTGCCTGATCGGCCCACAAGGTATTCAGATTCTGAATAATGGCATCCTTGATAGCGCCGAAATTTACGTTTTTCGAAGGGAGCACCGCGGTGGAGGCGGCCCGGGCATAACCCGACCGGTAGGGAAGGGCCGTAAAGGCCGGGCTGGACTGTACCGGGATGTGGGAGGGAATCTGGCCCGACTGCGCCCAGGTAGCTCCGCCCTTGGAAGCGGCCCAGAAGGCAAAGTCCACCGCCGCCTGAGTATTCGCCGCGTTCCGTGCCTGTTTGGTGGGGATGGTGAAAACATGGGCGTCCGCCCAGCAGGCGTCGTTGGTTCCAAAGAGCCGGGGATAGGGCTGGGCGCTGAAATTCAAGCCCGTGGTTTCGCCGAAAACTCCGGTGGCCCAGGTGCCGCAGTAGGTCAGGGCGGCGTGTCCCTCCTGGAAGAAGCGTTGCTGATCCTCTATGCCGGGCAGGATATACCCGTCGGTCCAGAGGCTCTTGATATAATCCGCCGCCCGGACGGCGATGGCCTGATCCAGGGTAATCTGGGTACCCGCGTCGTTCACCAGGGGGGTTCCACCCATCTGGAAATAGGTGGCCCACCAGATTCGGTAGGGATCGTCCCCCTGCGGGTTAAGGGAGAGGACGGTTTCGCCGGGCTGGAGGGTGGGTTTTATCTTGTCCATGACCGCCTTAAATTCCGCGGCGTTGGCTATGGAAAGCTGGTTATTGGTCAGGGTTATCCCGGCAGCCCTGAGTTTATCCAGGTTGACGTACAGGATCTCCGCGTGGGTATCCAGAGGGACGGCGTATTTTTTGCCGTTAAAGGTGATCCCCTCCACCATGGCTGGGGCGAAATCGTTCCAGTTAATCCCCGCTTTCGCGGCGTAGTCGTCCACGGCAATGACCATACCCTGCTCCACCAGTTCCGGTAGCCGGGAAATATGGGAAACCCCGATATCCGGGCCCCGGCGGGCGGCTACCGCGGTGCCGAATTTGGTATAATAATCCGCCCATACCAGCATGATCGACTGCACCTGCCGGGTGGGACCTGATGCGTTAAAGTCCGAAACAATCCGGTCCATCCAGGCGCCGTCCCCTCCGGCGAACAGGGACCAGAAGACCAGTTTGTTGGGGTCTACCACCACGTCTTCGGGGTTGTTCACCGTGCCGTCTTCGTTGACGCTTACCGCCGGGGCGCCGCCCCCGCTTTGTTGCGCGCCTCCCTGGGCCCCTCCGCCCTGCTGCTGTCCCGCCGCAAAGACCAGGACGGACATGGCAAACGCCATCATTCCCGCTAAAAGAAACTTTTTCATCAATACATCCTCCTAAAAAATATAATTACAGACTAAACGCTGTAATGCCCATGAGAAAAATCGCTCTCCTCTCCGGAGACCGGTAATTATTAGTAAACCTACAGGTATTGTATGTGTGTGTGGGGGGGGGGGGGG
>JAIRLK010000240.1 GCA_031259515.1 Treponema sp.
TAGTGTTAATTATTTCAAGCATACAAATAACATAATCATTTCTAACACCGCCTGTTCCACGATTATACCACGGATCTAATATAGTTGTTGTCGGTCTATACCCCAAAGAAATTATGAGCCGCATACTGTCTTTTGCTTCCATTTCCGGAAATATTACAATCCCTTGTTTTTCTAATTTCTGATCTAAAAGTTTCCGTAATTCCATCATTTGCCGCCTTCTTGAGTTATGTATATTTCCTTCTTCATCTTGTACATAGCCAAGATAATCCAACAAGAATTTAAACACTATTTCTTTTTCAGTATGTGTTGACGATTGTATAATGGCATACACATTCATTTTTCCGGTATTGGTATCCCAATAATTTCTCTTCATAACCTGATGCCTGCCGCATAAATCCTGCCATTGATTTATGTCTTTTGGATCGGTATTAGGATTTATTGAATGAGGATTTTTATGATCCGGCGTCAATTTTACCTTCCCGCCGCCAACAGGATCGATCTCTCCTTTTTTCAGACCGCATAGTTTATTGCCTTCTACCCATTCACAAGCATTATTTGCTCTTTTCAATACGGCATCCCATGTATCTTTAGCAGGTCTGACTCTTTTCCCGGCGGTTTGTCTTTTTTCAGATGCTGGCATTAAGTATTCTTCTACCCGTAGCCAGCCTCTGTTTCTCCATGATAAAACAGTATATCCGTCATCGGTTCTTAATTCCGAGAGTCGTTGATGCCAGTTTTCAGGTTGTTTCCGCGTTTTAGGATCAGTTGCTGCTTCAATAATCTGTTCTTTTGTAATAACTTTACCAATGTTATCTAAAAAAAGGCTTCAATACGTTTTTTTACAGACTTCTGAGTATATTTTCTTTTGATTTTTCCATAAATTTTGGGAGGTTCTTCTGTATTTTCTGCCATTTCGACTAACTCCTTAGAGGCAAGGTATATTCAGATGATTCTTTAAGGTCAAGGCCTTTATTATGTTTATGTACACTTCTTTATACGAACTATATAATTTTGAGGTATGGCGCATAACAGCCCTGTATATGCTTCGCCGCCAGCAGATGATTCCACCCTGCCCGTATTTCGCGGCTATAGCCCGCAGATTCATGGCTAAGATCCGCAAGTGGCAAAATTCCCCGCTTTTTTGCGAATTTTTCTCAAAACTCCACCTGTAGAGTCCCCGAAATGCCTCATTAAAAAAAGCAACCGAAGGGCTGGATGCCTCATTGAGAAAAAAGCGGCTTTAGGCCGCCGGTTCCCCGCCCGAAGAAGGGAACCGGGCGGCGACGGCCTCCCGCAACGCGAGGACAGCCTTATTGACATTGTGTTGTAAGCGCGCCGGATCGTAAAACCCGCGAAGGCGGGCCGGTTCCGCTTTTATTTCGGACGGCGGCGCCTCCGGTTCCAAAAGGCGCCGGAACGGGCCGCGGGGCGTGTCATATCTCTTGATCTCCCTGGAACCGGCCTTCACCTTGCTTACCAGCTTCATGGCGGGCATGAAGAAGCTGAGGAGGGGAGCCGGGGGCGGCAGACGGCGGAGAGGCGGTTCCGGAGGGCTTCTCTCCCCATGCGTCATAGCCGGTATACTCCCTAACCACAGCGTTGTTTTTCCGCCCGGTGAAGCGGCTGTCGTTTTTCTGGCGGTCTCTTGAGCGGGTGAAGGGGACAGGGCAGGCGGGGTTGCGGTGTCGGCCTGTGATGCCCTGGTTGATAAACCCGCCGCCGTTATCGCTGTGGAACTCCCGGACCGGGAGGGAAAGGCCGGCGCGGATGTCCCTGAGGGCATCGAAAGTCCGGCGGCGGGCCTTGTTGAGGAGGGAATACAGGCAAATCCAGCCTGAGGCGGCATCGGTGGCGGTCAGGGTAAGGGGATACAGGCCTGAAGCGGCCTATCTGCGGTGGTGGCGGACTGAAGCCCGACGGTCCCGGTTTGGATAAAACCGGGGAGTTTCCGCTCCCCAGAAGAGTAAAACGAGCGTACTGGGATGCGATGTTTGAGGAGTTCACCGGGTTTGGAGAGGGATTTGCCCCAGAGGGCGGGAGCGGTCCTGTCTTTAACAACGATGAGGGCCTCCGCTGTTTCCGGTTTTTGCGGTCGGTTATTTTGATGAATTCGTCCAGGATGGCTGATTTATCTTTCCGTCCGGCTTTCTTGTAGCGGGAACGTACCTGTCTGGCGACTGCTTTTTTTCTTGCATGGTTAACCCCATAGTGACCTCCAATAACTATAGCTACCGGATAGTCTGCCTTGATTTGGGTTACTTTTTCGATGAGACAATGCGGGCGCTTGACATTCATCTTTGTTTCAGCTAATACTTAGATTCACATTGGAGCGGTGTCCGAGTGGTTGAAGGAGGCGGTCTTGAAAACCGTTGTACTGCGAGGTACCGGGGGTTCGAATCCCCCCTGCTCCGGGCGGAAAATTGGGAGGATTCGAACTGAGGTGTCCGTCGAAGGAAAAGGTGCCACGGAGGGTACCGGCAGGGCGCGGAGACGGCCTTGCGGAATCGGACAGGAGGTCTGCGCCCGCACGGCGAATCCTCTCTGCCAAGGTGGGTATTACAGGTGAATTTTTTGGAGCGGTGACCGAGAGGCCGAAGGTGGCTCCCTGCTAAGGAGTTGTGCCCCTAAAGGGTACCGGGGGTTCGAATCCCCCCTGCTCCGGTATTGTGTTATTGGACGAGAAGCAATGAGGTTGTAGCTCAGGTGGATAGAGCAGCAGATTGCGGATCTGCAGGTCGCACGTTCGAGTCGTGTCAGCCTCAGCAACCGGCCTGGAACTGGCAGTCCGGGCCTTTAATTCATGCCGTATAAATGCGGGCGTGATTGTAATGGAGCGGTGTCCGAGTGGCTGAAGGAGACGGTTTCGAAAACCGTTGAACTCGCAAGGGTTCCGGGGGTTCGAATCCCCCCTGCTCCGGGAATGTATTGTTGTTTTTATTTTGGAGAGATGACCGAGCGGCCGAAGGTGCACGATTGGAAGTCGTGTGTACCCGAAAGGGTACCGAGGGTTCAAATCCCTCTCTCTCCGCTAAAAGTTCACAGATTTTATAAAAAACGCGCCTAAAGGTGCGTTTTTTGCTTGAATCTTGCAAGGAACCGGAAAAATACCGCTACCCTAACGCGACATCAAGAATCATCATAAGCAGGAAACCCGCCATAACGCCCATCGTCCCAATATTGGAATGACTCCCCAAATTCGCTTCGGGGATCAGTTCTTCCACTACCACATACATCATCGCACCGGCGGCAAAGGCTAGAAGCCAGGGCATGAAGGGCGCGATCAGGGCGGCCAGGAATACCGTCATGATGCCAAAAACCGGTTCAACCGCGCCGGATAAACAGCCAAGCAGAAAGGATTTTCCCGCAGGCATCCCTTCCTG
>JAIRLK010000363.1 GCA_031259515.1 Treponema sp.
AGGAGTGACTATGCGTAAAGACCGGGGTTATATCATCCCCCACACTCATTGGGACAGGGAGTGGCGGTATCCAATCTGGAAAACCCGGACCCTCCTGGTGGACTTTATGGAAACCCTGATGGAGATTCTGGAACAGGACGGCGAATACCGTTACTTTTTGCTGGACGGCCAGACCGCGCCTATTGAGGATTACCTGGAGGTAAAACCGGAAAACCGGGAACGGCTCCTCCGCTTTGTCCGGGAGGGCCGTATCGCCATAGGGCCATGGTACACCCTGCCGGATCTTTACCCCGTGGACGGGGAGTCCCTGGTACGCAACCTGCTCCGGGGGAAGCGTCTGGGCGCGGTCTATGGGGCCACCTTGAACATCGGCTACAATACCTTCGGCTGGGGGCAGACCGCCCAGTTTCCCCAGATATACCGGGGCTTCGGCATTGATTTTATTATCTGCGCGAAAAAGGTATCCGAAGAGCGGGCGCCCCAGAGCGAATTCCTCTGGGAAGCCCCGGACGGTACCCGGGTCCTGACCAGCCGTTTGGGGGATTTTGCCCGGTCAAATTTTTTCTTTAACGCCTACATAGACACCCGTTTTGGACTGCGGTTTTTGAGCGACGAATTCCGCTACCACCCCGATACCGCGGGGGTTGCCATCCACCGGGCCGATCCCGGCGGGGCCGAAGAGGATTACTTCATGCTCCGGTCAAATGCGGAACGCCACTGGGATTATCTGAAACAGGGGGTGGAGCGGGCCTGGAGCGCCGCTGATGATACCGCCCTGCCCTCCTGCCGGCTCTTCCTGAACGGCTGCGACTTTGCCACTCCGCAGCCGGACCTAAGCGAACTTATCCGCCGGGCAAACGAACTTTTCCCGGACAGGGAATTCCTCAACGCCTCCCTGGAACAGTACCGGGACGAACTTGCGGCGGGCCTTGATTTGCAAAGCCTGCGGGTAGTAAAGGGGGAACTGCGGGACGGCCCGGCTTCGGACTGTTCCGGCAACGCCCTTGCTTCCCGTATATATTTGAAGCAGCTCAACAAACAGGCGGAAAATCTGATCATCCGCCGGGCCGAACCCCTGTCGGTGATGGCCTCCCGCTGCGGCGCCGAATACCCCGGCGGGTTTCTCACCCTGGCCTGGAATTACCTGCTTAAATCCCACCCTCACGATTCCATCAACGGGGTCACCCAGGACAAGACCGCCTGCGATGTGGAGTACCGGCTCAACCAGGCCGTTGAATTGGGCCAGGTGATCTACGACCGGAGCGCCGCGGAAATTGTCAAGCGTATCGATTTTTCCGCCTACCCCAAAGACGCGGCCCTGCTTACGGTGTTTAACCCCGGCTTCCAGCCCGCCGGGGGGATACTGGAACTTTTCATCGATACCCCGGTGGAGTGGTCCGCCTGGGATATTACCGTACAGGACGGCGACGGCAGGGCAATAGCCCTCCAACACTGTTCCCGGCGCGAGGCGGATTTTCCCACCCACGACATGGAGGGCCGTCCCTGGCCGACCTACACCGACCGGCACCGTTGCTTTATCGAGGCGGAGGAGGTCCCGGCTCTGGGGTACAAGACCTACCAGGTGTGCGTCAAGTCTACCTACCAGCGGAACCACTATTACTGGCTTCCCATGCGGAAGACTGCGGGGGACGAGATCGGAAAGGGGGACAATCTCCTGGAAAACGAATACCTCGCGGTGACGGTGAACCCCAACGGGACCTTCGATCTTCTGGACAAGGCCCGGAACCGGCGTTTTCCAGGGCTTCACTATTTCGAGGACGCCGGGGATGTAGGCAACTACTGGGCCTACTACCCGCCCTATGAAAACCAGGTCCATACCACCCTGGGCGCCGCCCCCCGGATTTGGATGGCCGAAAATGGCCCCCTGGCGGCAATCCTGGCGCTGGAGTACCGCTTCGAGCTTCCCGCATCGGGGAACGAGCCGGCCTGCGGGATCCGGGGGGAAAGCCGCCGCAACGCCGAAACCACGGCCCTTACGATACGCACGGAACTGACCCTGCGGAAGGGGGCACGGCGTCTGGACATTCTGACCCGGGTGGATAATACCGCCGAAAACCACCGTCTCCGGGCCGCTTTTCCCACGGGCATTGCCGCGGAGTATTCCCACGCGGGGGGGCACTTTACCGTGGACAGGCGGCCCCTTGTGTCCGCCCGGGACAGTGAGGGGCTTTACTTCAACGAGATGCAGACCCTCCCCATGAGCCGTTTCGTCGATGTGAGCGACGGCGCGGAGGGGCTGGCCCTCCTCTCGGAGAGCGTCACCGAATACGAACTCCGCGGCGATCCGAAACGTACCCTCTACCTGACCCTGTTCCGGGCTATGGGCAACATGATCGTCACCGGCTGGGAATGCGTGGGCCGCTTCCCCAGCCAGAACGGAAGCCAGCTCCCCCGGACCATGGAGTTTACCTACGCCGTCTATCCCCACGGGGGGGACTGGACCGGCGGCGTATGCCCGGAGGCCCGGCGCTTCATCCTGCCCCTGAAGGCCTATCAGACTATGGGGGCCCGGCCGGGCGCGCTGCCGGCGGTATATGGTTTCTGCCATGTCTCCGATCCCGGCATGGTGGTCTCCTGCCTGAAACGGGCCGAAGACCGGGACACTGTCATCCTGCGGCTCTACAATCCCTGCCCGGAGGAGAAAATCGGGACGGTCCAATTCGCCTTCCCCCTCAAGGCGGTTTGGGAAACGGACCTGAACGAAAACCGGGGCGCTTCCCTGCCCCTGTCCGGCTCCCGGAGCTTCGCGTTTACCTGCGCCTCCAACAAGATTGTCACCTTCGAGATTGAGTGGGAGGGAGGAGAAAATGAAGAGTGAGGAGATGTTATAGATAACAGCTAATAAGGCGCTTGGAAAAATTGTAACTATTCAGCCGCCTGCAGGAGAAAGCGTCGGCAACTTCGTTAAAGCACTAATAGGCGGTAACATCTAAAAAATTACTCAATTGAGCCTGTTCCAAAACTAATTGACTGTGCGCTCACGCGCACGGTTTTGGACCAGGCTCTTACAGTTTCTCAGGCTTTCAGCCTTACGAAACTGCGGATTTTAAGGTTGGTGTTCCA
>JAIRLK010000398.1 GCA_031259515.1 Treponema sp.
GTGTTTCGGAAGACCTGTTGCTTTTCCAAGAAGTTACGGAATCACTGGAAAGCGTTTAATATGGCTTTCTTCTACATCAATTACGGTTTCGTTTGAGGACCATCATACTTTGTGGATCATCTCCTTCATTTGAAATACAAGATAAACTAAGTGAATTTAAGGCTTACTTTCGTTGCGCGACGAATGGCGCATAACAGTCTTTATTGTTTACGGCGGGAATTAACAAAGCGGAAAAAATCGGCGATGTTTTTAACGGCGATTCTGTCGGGGTATACTTCTACGCGCCGCTGTTGTATGAAACGGTTCAGGATTTCCCTGGTTTCGTTGCTGCCCATGCCCGCCCAATGGGCAATGTCGTCCACCGTGGCCGTAAATTCCCGGCGTTCCGTCTGGTGGTTAAGGCTTTGGTTGCTTTCATCAAGCATGAGGAAGACATCAGCGATCCTCGCCTGGGGATCTTCCAGGGTAAGGATCATGAACCTGCGTTTGGAATCAAAGATACGTTTGGCGAACGTTTCGAGGAGCATCAAGGCTATCTGGGGCTTGCCCATCATCAGGATTTCAAAATTTTGGCGGTTGAATTCCAGAACTTTGACCTCATCAATGGCTATGGCTGTGGCGGAACGGGGCGAGTTCTCCAGGATGGCCATTTCGCCGAACATATCTGCGGTTTCCAGAATATCCAGGGTCTTTTCAAAGTCCCCGATGATCTTAACCAGCCGTACCCGGCCTGATTGGATCATGTAAAAGGTATCCCCCGGTTCATATTCGGCGAAAATTATCTCTCCGGCCCGAAAGGTTCGGGCAAAACGGCTAAAGGATGAAGAGTTCATAGCCATCTCAGGCCACCATATCTTCCAGGGCCCGTTTTGCTTTTGAGTAGACCCCATCTTCTTCGTCAGCGGTTATGCTTAGTACCTTTTTATAAAAAGCCGCCGCCTGATCCCGGTAGCCGATTTTTTCATAGGACTGCCCCATAAAGAAGAGGCCAGTCCCCAACAGGGGGTGTTTAGGATGCGTGGAAATTACCTGGCTTAAATGCTGAATACAATCATTGAATTGCCCCATAAGGAAAAGGCAACGCCCCAGGTCAAAGCTGCTTTTCACCACATATTCCTGATCCGCCCCGGATTTGATTATTTCTTGCAACGCCGTATACGCCTGATGATACTCGTTCTGGGAGATAAAGTTTAGGGCATTGTAATAGGCTTCGGCAACATCCTTCTGTTTGGAAGCGGATGGGGCGGTAACTGCGGCATCAGCTATGGCGGAACCGGAGGATGCCCTTCCCTGCGCCGCTTGCGGGCCTTCAGCGCCAGAAGAAAAACCTACCGTTCCCAAGCCAAAGCTGCCCTCGGCACCTACAATAAAGCCCGTACCGGAAGAAGGGAGGGCGGAGACTTGCACATTGCCCTCCGACAGCGCGGTTTCCGCTATCTCAAACCCTTTGGTTGCCCTGGAGGCATTGGCGCCGGCAGGGTAATAGGTCAGGTAGCGGCTAAACACATACCGGGCCTCCACATACCGCTTGTTTCTCAGGTAATACTCTCCTACCCTGAAAAGTCCGGCTTCGGGATCCGACTGTTCTTCCTTTACCATAAGGCTCATAACCTGCCGATGTACGCGCCGCAGTTGGTTTGAAAACACCTTGAGCATCTTCATGACGATTCGGGTATTTGCCTTGGCGAACTGCTCAAACTCGTTGACCGACATAGTCACAATCACCGAATCCTGAACGGTAACGGCGTTTTCCTCCCGGTTATACCCACCCAGGGCCGATTTAACGCCGAAGAATTCCCCCGGTTGCAAGGTGTCATGTTCGTCACTGCCGGTTTCGATATTCTGCGAGGTTATCCTGACGCCTCCCTTTTGCACGATATAGATCTTATCCGCTATATCGCCCTGGAAATAGATAACCGACCCGCTCCGGTAGGATAACAATTTAGGCATAGTGTCCACCCTCGGGTTCAAAGGGTAAAAAATCCAATACCTTTTTGAGTCCTACCTTCCTCCGAATCGAAAGGTAAAGCGCTGCGGGATCGCCAGAGATAAACATAGGCCGCCCTCCTACCGTGATTTCATGATAAGCCTTGGGAATTCTCCCGCCCAAAAGATCAAGAAAACGGAATTCGCCGTAAATAGGCTTACCGGCCAGGGTCACAAGTTCTATATCTTCCATAGAAGCGGATGCCAGATTCTCGAAGGGATCGTCCACACGGCCCTTCAGTATCAGAATATCCGCCAGCTTCCCCTCCTCCAGGGTCCCTATACGGTTTTCCATCAAGAAAGCCTTAGCTGCGTTCTCCGTAATCATTTCGAAAATAGTCTTGGCCGGAAGATCCTCGCCGTAGAGCCTGCGGTAGAGGTTCCGGGCATACTGTATCTCCTCTAAAAGATTATAGGAGCCGGTTGCGGAAGAATCGGTACCCAGGGTTACGTTGATCCCCGCCTTGAGGAATTTCCGTATCTTGGCGGTTACGTTAAACATGAACATGTTCGACGCCGGACACCAGGCAACGCTGGCCCTGGCCCGGGCAACCTTTTGAATGTCCTCGTCACTGAAACCTATACAGTGAACCAACAGACAATGCGCGTCCAGGGCCCCCAGCTTTTCCAGGTTTTCCACTCCCCGCATGGACTCCTCGTCAAACCCTTCGGAAAGATGGGTAATAAAGGGCCACCGATTCTTTACCGCCCAATGGTGTTCACTTTCTATGCTGCTCCCCCATTTAAGATCGTAGGATGATGCCTCGTGGGACAGACTGTATTCCTGGATAACTCGTATGGGCAGCGTGGGCAGGATGGTATGGTTCAAGATATGGGGAAAATGGTCGTTCACCGTGGTAACCCCGGAAAACAGACACTTATAGGCGCTGAGATTGTAGAGATCTTCCCGGGAAAGTTTTGACCGCTCGGCAAAGATTACCGACGCTTTGAGGTCATTGTCCCAGGGAAGCCCGGTGAGATAAAAAACGCCCGGTTTAGGGCCCACCGGGGGCAGATAATTCCCCTGTAGGTGATCGTGGGCGTTAATAAGACCGGGATACACGATGGATGCCCCTTTCAAGTCGAACGCGACACCGCCGGAAAGAGAAAAATGGAGTTTCCCGTCACTTACACCCAAAGAGCCGTCCACTATTTTTTTGGACGAGACAGCAGTTATGCCGTTTTCTAACACAAAATTCAATTACCGACCGCCTTTCTCCATTCCTATTTTATGGCTACAAGGTCAAACAGTCAACCTATACTCTAATCTATCATACTATGATAAACTATTCATTAGTTATGATCGATTTACATACCCATTCCAACGCATCCGACGGAGACCTGAGTCCGGCAGAACTCATTGCCGCCGCCGCGAACCAGGGACTTTCGGCCATAGCTTTGACAGACCATGATACAATAAAAGGCTTAAAAAGTGCAGAAGAAACCGCGGAAAAATATTCAATCCGTTTTATTCCGGGAATAGAGATGGAAATTGCCTGGCCCGCCGCTCACGGGGACTTTCACCTCCTGGGGCTGGGCTTAACCCAGCCGAGTCCGGCTTTCCTCGACGCTGTGGACTCCCTGGCCCGCTCCCGGGAAACGCGGAACCTGGAAATCCTAAAACGGCTTCGCGGCCTGGGTATACGCACGGACTATGAGGAGGTCCGCTCTTTTTCCGGCGGCGGTTCCATAGGCCGACCCCATTTTGCCGCCCTCCTTGTCAGCCGGGGCCTGGTAAAGAACCATGAACAGGCGTTTACCCGGTACCTGGGCCGGGGAAAACGCCTGTTTGTCCCCAAACAGGCGCTGACCTTTGACCGGGCTGCGGCGCTCATCAAGGAATCCGGAGGAATCGCGGTCCTGGCCCATCCTATGTCCTTATACATTGCCTGGGGCCGGCTCCCTGGATTTGTGCGGGGCCTGAAAGAGCAGGGGCTGGACGGACTGGAAGCCTGGCATCCCACAGCTAAATCCCGTTCCTGTAAGCGCCTTGAGGTCCTGGGAAGATCCCTGGGGCTCTACGTTACCGAAGGCAGCGACTTTCACGGTGAAGCCCGGCCTAACCGGAAACTGGGCCACTCCGCCG
Source organism: Treponema sp. (assembly GCA_031259515.1). Taxonomy (GTDB): domain Bacteria; phylum Spirochaetota; class Spirochaetia; order Treponematales; family Breznakiellaceae; genus JAIRLK01. The sequence goes on from JAIRLK010000398.1 coordinate 4,073, forward strand.
AGGACCGGCAAATAGGGGACTCGGTGCTGGAGGCAATACCCAAATTATGCCCCTCTCCCCTTCACGACCCGGTGTTGAAAATATCATAGGGGTCTTCCCCCATGCGGCGGTGCTGGACCGCTTCGAGGATATGGGCGGTTATTATAGCGTCCTTTCCTTCCAGGTCGGCAATGGTGCGCCCCACCCGGAGTATGCTGTGGAACGCCCGGCCTGAAAGGTTCAGTTTTTCCAGAGCCACATGAAAAGCCCCTTGAGCTTCCCCGGTCAAGGCGCAGTATTTCTCCGTCATTCCCGTGGTCATCCGGGCGTTGCGGCGTATGCCCGTTCCTTTGAACCGTTCCCGCTGTATTTCTACCGCCTGACTAACCCGGCGGGCCGCCGTTTCGCTGGGTTCCTCTCGCCCTCCGGACAACTCCTTCGAGTCGGGCGGTATAACCACGGTCCGCAGTTCCACCCGGTCCAGCAGCGCCCCGGAAAACTTCCGCCAGTACCGGTGTATTTCGTCGGGGCTGCAGAAACAGCCGGAAGGGGACGTTCCCCTCCGGTGCGCTCTTGGCTCCTCCGGACGGAAACGGATGCCCAGTCTGCCGCAGGGACAGGCGTTGGCTGCCAGGATCAACTGGAAATCCGCCGGCAGGGGGACGGGCCCTTGCGCCCGGGAAATGGTTATTACCCGGTCTTCCAGGGGTTCCCGCAGGGCCTGGAGCACGTTGGCCCTGAATTCCGGGGCCTCGTCCAGGAACAGGACCCCGAAGTTAGCCAGGCTGATCTCTCCGGGACGCACGGTTTTGCCGCCCCCCAGGATGCCCTCGGGTGTGGCGGAATGGTGGGGGGAACGGAAAGGGGAACGGGTAATAAGACCCCCTTCTAATTGGCCGGCAAGACTATGCAGGCGGGTTACTTCCACCGCTTCCCAAGCTTCCAGGGACGCCATGATGGAGGGCATACGCCGGGCAAGCATGGTCTTTCCTCCGCCGGGGGGCCCAAAGGCCAGCAGGTTATGCCCCCCGGCGGCGGCGATTTCCAGAGCCCGCTTGTACCGGCCCTGTCCCCGTACTTCGGCAAAGTCGCCGTACAGCGCTACGGGCGGAACCGGGGCCCGCGCCGGCTCGGAAGGCGGCCCATCCGGGGGGAACGCGCCGGTTTCGGCCAAAGTCTTAAAGGCCCGGACCGCCTCGCCTAAGGTAGCGGCGGCAGCATAGCGGCCCTCCGAAAGGATAGCCGCTTCCCGGGCGTTTTCCACCGGAACGATAAAGTCCCGTATCCCGGCGTGGAGGGCCGCCGCCGCTGCGGCAAGCGCTCCACGGACCGGCCTGAGCCTGCCGGAAAGTTCCAGTTCCCCCAGGATCATCACATTCATCGATGAAGGGGGAACTTCCGGCCCGCCTTCCTCCGGCGCAGGGATAGTACCGGAGGCGGCCATAACCGCCAGGGCAATGGGGAGGTCCAGTGAAGCCCCGTCCTTCCGCACCCCGGCGGGCGCCAGGTTGATGAGGATCCGATCCTGGGGGAAGGTATACCCCGAATTTCTGAACGCTGCCCGTACCCGTTCCCTGGCTTCCCGCACGGCCCCTTCCGCGAGCCCGGTGATGTCTACCCCCGGGATACCCCGGCGTATATCCGCTTCAACCCGGATAATGATTCCATCGGCGCCATAGGGCGCATAAGCCATCACATGCATAGTGTTACCTCAAGCTATATATGGCGCGATAATGTACGGCGCTTTAATTGGGAAGCGAAAAAAGTGAAAAAAATTTATCAATTTCACCAAGGTAAGGAAGCGGGAAACAAAAGAGGACCGCGAATTACACGGATTGAGGGTGAGCCACAAAGTATAGGGCTAAATTGGCTGATGGGCGCTCAAATCCTCTTTATTTCCGAGAAATTTAGGGCGGTATTTCACATAACGTTCCGGCTGTATGCGATGGTTTGGCGGCCTGGATAAGGGAATGCGCAGCATTTCCATGGCCGACAAACTGTGGGTGGAGTGAGCCGTGGGAGGCGTAACCGACCTAGGGGAACGTAACCATGGAGGGCCGAAGGCCCGGAACGCATACAGACCTGTTGAGACTGTCGGAAAAGTCCGTCAATAGGCAAAAAGCCACTATATATAGTGTATTGGAAGCAATAAACACGCTATATATAGCGTTCTAGGCCCCCGGAAAACACTTATTCGACAGCCTCGCTATGCGCAGTAAACCCGTACTCTATTAAATTTTTATCCAATTTTCTATTTTTATATTCTCAATCCTGTCAAAATGATTTTCGTTATTTGTAACCAATATCACCGTGTTTAGCTACTGGCTTTTCCCCCTCCCGGCGGTTTATACTGAGCCTGACAGGGGGCGGGGTCAGCTTCTGCCACCCGGAAATGGCCGCGGAATACCGGCGGGCGAACTTACCCGCCTTTCCGAGGAGGACCGTTGCCGCCTGGTTACGCGTAACCGCTGGTCCAACGATCCGTCCTTTACCGATGACTATTTGCGGCTGCGGAAAAAAGAGACTATCGAGAACGAGGCGGCGGGCCTCCTTGAAATTATGGAAACCGTCCAGGACCTCTCCTATGTGTCGGGCCACGACTTTGTAAAAAAGCGTTTCAAGAACGCGGCGCGGGCAATCAAACTGGGCCGCCTTGATGTGCTTCCTATGGGGTACCTGATTTCGGGGCCGGT
>JAIRLK010000401.1 GCA_031259515.1 Treponema sp.
CCATTTGATTATACAGAATGGAGAAAGAATAATCTGTGTATTGGAATGACTGTAGAAGAAATAAGCAAAGAAGCAATGAAAGTATATAATCAAGAAAATGTATAAGCAGAAAAAACGGCACATAACAGGACTGTATGCGCTTCGGGGCTAAAGCCCCTCGGGGTTCAGTCGCCTAGTTCGGCTACGCCTCCCACGGCTCCTTCGCCCACATTCCAGCCCACCGCAAACCTACGGTTTGCTTTATGGGCGGGCTGGCAAAACGTCATATACAATCGGACTTCTTAACGCCGGTTTAGGGGCAACGTTCCGCAAGCTCCCGGTCCGTGAGTAAGGTGATCGTGGAGGTTTTGCCCTGGGGATGGAACGCGCCTTTGAGCAGCAGGGCGCGTTCTTCCCGCAGGACCGAAAGGTCTGTTTTCATGCCGTCGGCGTGGATCATGGAAGCGCCGTGAAGGGATCGCACCAGGGAGGCGAACAGGCGGTTTGACTCATCGTCTCCCGCGGGGGCTAAGGGAAATGCGGTACGGCATTCATCCCAAACCGCCGCGCCGGTAAAAAGCGGGGCGAATTCCAGCGAGGTTTGCAGGGTCCGCAGGACGGACATAAGCAGGGGATTGGTGAGTATCTTTTCCCCCCTGATGTAATAAAAGCCGCCTATCCGGGCATAAGCGCGGCGGATCATATCCAAAATCTGTTCCCGGCTTAACCGGAAATTCCGCGTAAAGAACGGCGGCTCAAAATCTTCCAGCCCTTCCCGCGAATAAAGAGAGTATTCCTCCGCTGAAATCTTTTTGTATGCGGAAAAATCTATGTGATCAAATACAAAATCATCGAAGGTGGCGCCCGGTTTGGCTTTCTTAAAATCCAGCCGCTCCAGTTCGCGTTGGACAAAACGTATACGAAGATACCGGCGGTTCAGTCCCCGGCGGACCGGGCCCCAGGATGCGGCGGCGCCGGGCGTTTCGGAGCAGAGGGCCGCGATGTCCCTCAGAATAGGCAAAGCCGTCTGAGCGTCCGCCGGCAAAGCCGCAAGGCTCAAGAGAAATTGCCGCGTCCGTGGCAGGTCCCTATCCCACGAGTCCCTATCGCTCATAAAGCGCCTGGAGGAAGAGGGTGGCCGCCTGGGCCACGTTGAGACTTTCGACATAGCCGGTTCCGGGAATACGGATCAGGGCGTCGCAGCGCTCTTCCACTTCCCGGGGAAGGCCGGTCTCCTCGTTTCCCACCACCATCGCGATGCCGGGCAGGGCACGGCCCGCAGCCTTTTCCCGGATAACGGCGTCCAGGTCCCGGAGGCGCAGCCGCGCCCGGGGAGCGGCCCCCAGCGTGATGACCGGCGGCGCAAGGCGTTTCAGGAGGGCCGCGGTATCCCGCGCCTTGCGGAAGTTTACGTGCTCCATGCCGCCCTCGGCAACCCGGTACGCGGCGGTGGTAAGCCGGGCCTCTTCGTCCGCTTCGGAGATGACCACAAAATGAGCGTCGAAAAAGGCGGCGGAACGGACCATTGCCCCCAGGTTGTGGTCGTTCCCAACGGAATGCAGGACAAGCCCCGTTTTGCCTTCCGCCGCCCACAGGTCTATGTCCTCCCGGCTTAGGTCCTCTACCACCGGTTCCTCAATCATGGCAACAACCCCCTGGTGGTGTATGCTCTTGCAAATCCGTTCCAGTTCCTCTTCCCCGCATATCTTATACGGCCGCTTTTGTTCGGCTAAAGTCTTGCAGACTCCGCTGAATTGTTTGAGCCGGTCTTCCCGGATAAACAGCCGGTTGATCTTCTCCGGGTGCAATTCCCCCAGAGCCGCCGCCGCATTAAAGCCGCAGACCGCCAGTTCGCTGGTACGTTTATTACGCATGGCCTCAGTCTACCGTCTCTTCCGGGAATTTGCCATAGCCGGCGTATACCGGAATTTTTTTCACCGGTCTGTCATTCCATGATAAACCATCGGCGCTATACCGGCTGGAGAAAGATTACGCTAACATGCGTAAGTCCACAAAGGATGATAGGGGATTGAGCGCCCATCAGCAATGAACATTCCACAGGTGAAGCGCCCTGCCGTATACACAGGGTTTGTGTTAGGGATATACTCAATCTGATATTCTGGCGGCTGAATATCCCTGCGGAACGCCGTGGCGGTCGATCGGTTACCCGCCTAATCAAAACAAGGAGCGTATATGCCTACCCCGTTTCCCTCTGCCTTCCCTTTAAACGCCGATTCTCAAACGAACCGGCGTTACCGTTACTTGGATCTGGTAATGGCTTTTTTTGTAGCCATCCTCATCACCAGCAACATAGCTTCCTCCGCGAAAATCGTGGACCTGGGTTTTTCCCTCTTTGGCGTACGTCTCGCCTTTGACGGAGGCGCCCTCCTCTTCCCCCTCTCCTACGTGTTCGGGGACATCCTCACGGAAGTCTACGGCTTCCGCTCTTCCCGCAGGGTCATTTGGACCGGCTTCATCGCCCTGGCCCTGGCTTCCCTCATCTTCCTCCTCCTCCGTGTCCTTCCCGCAGACCAGGCGTGGGAAGCGTACGCTGGTTCCGCGGCCTACGACGCCATCCTGGGCGGCATGAGTTCAGGCGGCATAGCCATCGCCAGTCTGCTGGGCTACTGGGTGGGCGAATTCTCCAACTCCGCGGTCCTTTCCCGCATGAAGGTTTTGATGAAGGGCAAGCTCCTCTGGGTCAGGACCATAGGCAGCACCCTGGTGGGAGAATTCCTGGACAGCCTGGTCTTCGTCTTCATCGCAAGCCTCACCGGCGTCTTTGGCTGGGAACTCTTTTTGAGCCTGGTCCTCACCAACTACCTCTTCAAGTGCGCCATCGAAATCATCATGACGCCAGCCACCTACCTGGCGGTTGGCAGACTGAAAAAAGCCGAAGGCATAGACGCCTATGATACCGGGATCAGCTTTAACCCCTTTAAGCGGGAAGCGGGATAAGCCGCCCCTCCGCGGCGCATGAGAATTCAGCAATTTTACCTTAAGCGGAAAGAAGTCCCCGTAAGGGGGACCCCCTTAGCACACTTCCAGTGTCTCTCACCCTAATGCCGGGCTACTTTTTTGATAAACCCTCACGTAATCTATCTCGTAAGCGGCGGGAAGGCAGCTTTCGTCTATACCCTCATAGCCTCCCCAATTGCCACCCCAGGCCAAATTCAGTTTCAAATAGAAAGGCTTATTAAAAGGCCAGGTATCCTTATTTCCTTCATGGTCGTTTAAGAACTCAAAGTAAAGCTCGTTGTCCACATACCCCTTGATGAAATCAGGCGTCCATTCTACCGCGTATACATGAAAATCACTTTGCGCCGTGGGGATCTTTTTTCTGGCGTTTTTGCCGGTTGCGCCGGTGTATGTTCTGCTGTGAATACCAACATGGACCCAGCCCGGATCATAACCTACCGCTTCCATAATATCAATTTCTCCATCATCGGGCAATATAACAAAATTTTCCGGCAGCATCCAAAATGCGGGCCAGGTACCTTTTCCCTGGGGAAGTTTCAGGCGGGCTTCGAAATAGCCATATAACCAGCTCCGCCGGGTATTTATCCGGGCTGAAATAACTTCATCCCCCCGTTCTTTCGCCGTGATTTTTAAGATTCCGTCTTCCACAAGCGCCGCCGCGTCTTCTCCAAGACCCGCCACATAGATCTGTAATTCGTTGTAGCCCCATCCGGTCTTTCCGGTTACAAACCGCCATTCGTGGTCAGGCAGAAAGTTTTTTGTGTTAAATTCATCGTTCCACAGGAGTGAGTACCCTTCAGGAACCCCGCTGCCTTCTATACCGCTTCCGCATCCACCCCCTAACAGTATCAAGGCGGTAAGGGGAAGAAGAATGGTATGCTTTATTTTCATGCCAATACTTTATACTGATTTTGATACAAGTCAACGGGGGTGTTATGATATTGGCTTTTTACTCTTGGATGCTTTTGAAAACTATGTTTTATAGTACCAGGTAATTTTTATCATTGGGCAGGGAATAATAGAGTTGTTCAAAAACTGAAGTTTTTGAACAAACTC
>JAIRLK010000041.1 GCA_031259515.1 Treponema sp.
GACGGCGCGGGCCTCATCGTACTGGCGGGGTTTTTGTCGATTCTTGAGGGCGGGATTGTCGATGAATACGCGGGGCGCATCATCAACCTGCACCCGGCGTTGCTTCCGAAATACGGCGGCGCGGGGATGTACGGGGAGCGGGTACACCGGGCCGTACTTGCCGCCGGAGAGGCGGAATCGGGTTGCACGGTGCATTTGGTGGATGCGGGTACGGATACGGGGCCTGTTCTGCTTCAGAGGCGGGTACCGGTTCTGGCCGGGGATACGGCGGAAACTCTGGCCGAGCGCATACACGGCGAAGAACATATTGCCATTGTGGAAGCGGTAATGCTGATGATACAGCGTTTGGCGCACCCGTAGGGTGCGGGGCGAAGTGTACGGTTGTGATACAAACGCCCTGTCCCGAAACTCCATGGATATTGACGAATCGGCCCACTCGTGGGGGTCCGGGGGGTTCTATCCCGCTGTCAACAAGTTAAGGGAATGGAAAACAAAAAAGGGGCACTGGCAAGGCCGTCATTGCGGGGCGCGTAGTGCCGAAGCAATCCGGGCGGGCATCCGGATTGCTTCGTTGCGCTCGCAATGACGGGCTGTTTGCTTAACTTGTTGACAGTGGGTTCTATCCCCCCAGACGGAAGTTTCGGGAGAAGTCAATATGTAGCGGATCTTCGAAAAGAGCATGCGGCCTATGATTATCTGGGAAACGACTGCAGCAAATTCCACTTTAATGTGTTCGCCGCATACATGGGGATTCCCCAATTATGCCCGGTAAATCCCCGCCAGGGACGGCATTTCCTGAGTCAAACTCCGCTTAATCCATAATTCCGTTTTTATCCCGCCTTCTTTTTTTTGTGGAAAGGGTAAGGCCGTAAATGTTTGTGTATTACCTACCGTTTATCCGGTAGGTAACATAATCCCCGCTAAACCGTTCCCCGCTTACGTCCAATTTCAGGTGAACCGTCTCCCCCCGGTTAAAACGCAGTTCAAAGCCAATAACCGTACAGCCCTCATACAGCGTCCGGAAACCTTCGCGCTCTTGCGCCAGATCAAACCGGGAGCCGTTCTCCAGCGCAGAAGGTTCAATTTGTAACGGTAAAGGTTCCGGGTTTCGGACACATACAGCGGTAGCCCCCCGCTCCCCATAGTAATAAAATGTTTAGTTATATAACACAAAACTGGCGGGGGAGGCCATTGACAAGTCATGAAGTTGTTATAAATTTAATTGCGGATACAAGTGCCAGGAACGGCTTAACGATAAAGGCGGAGTTGGATACCGGACATTATGAAACAGGAAAGAAAGCAAGTGATGAAGAATTAGGAAGAATAAAAATAAAACACGCGAAGTTTCACGGAGACTGGAATTATTCTATCTCTCCGAGTGTCTGAATGTGCCATGTTATTTCTACGCAAATCCTAAGACATAAAAAACGCCGGCCTTTCAAAGGCATCCTCTCCGGTGTGGATAAGTACGGGCAGGCATTTATCCTGCGCGTAAGCGAAAAGCCTGTGCAGACAGTCCTGATGTTTTTTATTAAGGGCGTAGCCCTTTTGGGGTTTAATACCCCGCCCCTTGGGGCGCTTCTTACTCAATATAGGGTGGAATATACCACAGAAAAGGCTTACACCTGTCCGCGGGATAACGGGCGGTAACACCGGCTATTTCCCGCTCAACCTCCTTGTACCGCACGCCGTCCCGGGCGCTGGTGGTAGAGGAATACGCGGCGTCCGCAACACCCGCCTCGGTTACAATCCGCAATACCTCAAGGGGCTCGTAGTAAACCTCATAAAACCAGCCGATATGAAGGTGATTATCCACCGTCATGCTAATCCGCCTAATTTCGCTTTCCAGTCCAGCGCCATTTTGATGAGGCATTTGGGAAAATCCCGCCGCCGTAAACTTCGCAGGTACTCAACATAGCTGTCTTTGTTTTGGTTCATGGTGGGGCAGCTTATCTGTAAGGGTATGTCGTTTTCTATTAATTTGAGTATCGCGTCCCTTGTTTTAACGAATGAACCAGGTAATTTCGTGATTGAATCATGGATTTCGGCATCTATGCTGTAGAGCAAGACCTGTACGCTGGAAAGCCGGTTCGCCTTCATCTCTGCGATAATTTCGTCGTTGAGCAGGGTAAGGTTGGGGTGTAACTTTTTTTCGGTGTTTTTTGTAAAAAGGGAGTATAATAGAGACAGCCTCAAGGAAGGGGGCAGTCATGAATAAAAGAACAGAAGAACTGGCGGGGAAGCCGTGAAAAAAATCGCGGCAAATATCCGCAAACGAGCGGAGGAGTTTCGTGAGACCGACAGGAAAAAAGATCTGACGATAGACATTATCAAAGGCATCTGGCATGAAACAAGAGCGGACTCTGACAGGGTTATAGCGGAGTTAATGAACGCTCTGACCGGAACGGTCTGTGAAAAAGAACTCATCGTAAAAAAACAGGAAATAACGTTGCGCGGGGAAATACTCCGTAACGGAGGGAAACAGGGACGTTCGATTATTACCAGCGAGGGGCGTCTTTCGATAAACAGAACGGTATTGAAAGTAACTGAAGAGACGCGAAGTGGACTTTACCCCGTTGGGTAGACACTGTTAAGCGACTTGCCCACCGTTAAACACATTAGGCGCCACATAGTCAAGTACCGAATGCATACGAATCCGATTATAATAGGCCTCCACATACATGAACACCGATTGTCTTACTTCCTCCGCAGCATGTTTGCCGTCCAAGGTTTCCAGTTCCCTCTTCAGGGTCTTGAAAAACGATTCGGCGCAGGCATTGTCCCGGCAGTTCCCTTTCCGGCGCATGCTCTGGCGAACAGAGGGACACCGTTCCCTCAGAGTTTCCCGAAAGGCTTTCGCGCAATACCGCGCCCCCCGGTCAGAATGGAATATCAGGCCCTCTTGGGCCTTCCGGTTGGTACAGGCCGTCTGGAGGGCGGGAATGGCCGTATGGACGGTCTCCATGCCGGTACTGAAAGCCCGGCCAATGACTTTCCGGTCATACAGGTCAAGGACCGCCGTCAGATCCGGGGGCGAATGGATGTGGCGAAAGTCCCACATGGAAGCGGCGAATTCGCCACAACGATACCAGATAATAAACCAGATAATAAACCAGTTGTTGCCGCTGAAGAAATTCCAAAAGGGCAAATGGCCCAGCCTGTGGAAAACTTTGAAAAAACAGCAGCAGGATTTTTTAATTCTCGATCCAATTTTCATTTTATATTTCGATTGGGAACGGCGGGAGCGGCATGGGCAACCGCAGCCGGACATATCCTGTCGTTTAGCTATGGCGTATGGTATTTCTTGTCAAAGAAAACAAACCTTTCAATAAATCCATTTGATTACAAACCGAATAAAATCATGTTATTTCAGATTCTCTCAATCGGAGTCCCTGCCGGATTAAGTTTTCGTATTATGAGTGTTTCAAATATATGGGGAAACCGCATCGCCGCAAGTTATGGCGATCATGTTATAGCGGGAAATGGCGTACAAATGCGTATTACCAGTTTCATTTTCATGATTATTTTAGGACTGAATAACGGCTACCAGCCGTTTCCGGGATATAATTACGGCGCGAAGCAATTTGAACGGCTCCGCAAGGGTTTAAACTGACGCTTTTCTATGGAAATAACTAAAAATCCAGTCCAAATTATAATGGCTCCATCGGGAGATGGGGCAAATGAGGCTGGATATGCATAGCAGACGGGAAATCCTTAAAGCCAATTTTGAGGAGTATCAAAGGGCGTCAAGAAAGGGCGCAAGGAATTGCCGGGCCGACTGGTGCCGGTAACCGGGCTGAACCGGAGTTACCTCGCGGCGGCTCTGGATACCTATGACCGGAACCAGGAAGCGGCTAAGCCGGGGGCAAAAGGCAAGCGGGCCGTCCGGTCAAATACGGGGAAGGGTTTGTAACAGTTCTCAGCGCTATCCGGGACGATTACGGCAAGCCCTGCGGGAAACTGCCGGTTCCGATGATAGGCGGGACGCTTGATTTTCTGGTGGCATCGGAAGAGCCGGATTACGGGATAACGGAGGGAATCAGAGGCCTGCTCTTGGAAGTGAGCGCGGCTGAGGCGGACATACTGCTTGCTCCCATGCGGAAAGCCCTTGAAATCAGGGGCGTGAGCACGACGCGGTCTGTTCAAACGCCCCTGAGAAGCCAAATCCCGGTAAGAACACACTTTGACCGGGAGACGGTGAAGCCCGGTTTCTTCGCGTTTGACACGGTGGCGCACTGCGGAAGTTCTGCAAGCGGGCAGTT
>JAIRLK010000242.1 GCA_031259515.1 Treponema sp.
TACTGGTGTAATAACTCCGCAACTTCGGCGGGGGTTTTGGCGGCAAGGATTTTTGAGCGGAGGGTATTATCATTGAGGGCGGTGGTGATAGTCAAAAGGAATTCATAAAGGGATTTTGATTTTTCAGGCGGGGCAAGGGCAAGGATGATTATACGGGTTTTATCGTCAAGAGCGGAGTCGAAGTCGAGACCGGACTTTTTTATACCGATAGCTACGGTCAATTCGTTGACACCGGTGGTTTTGGCGTGGGGTATGGCAATGCCGTTTTGGATGGCGGTACTCATGGTTTGTTCACGGTTCATGAGGGCTTTGAGAACGGTTGCCCGGTCTAATAGTTTTTCCTGGGCAGATAAAATATCAAGTAATTCGTTGATGACGGCCTCCTTTGTTTTGCCATGTAAATTGAGACGTATGTTTTCCTGAGAAATGAGATTGAGTAAAGCAACGGCACTATTTTTGTGTACAATCGAGAAAGGAGGAAGGGAGAACCATTTCATTCAAAATTCTTTCCCTTTTTATGCTTCAAGATAAAAGCGGCATGACACAAAATGTCATGATAGAACACAGCTTTCTCATTTGTTCTTATATTCCAACATCAACTTTAATCTGTTTTCCCCGATGCGGTTTCCCAATCGTAGTAGGCCGAGAGGTATTCACAGACAGCGCTTTGCAAACCGAGGCTTGCTTCATCCAGGCGGTTGACCGCTTCGGTAACGGAGAGCTGGGTTACCAGACCGTTGGTAAAGGCCGTTTGGGAGAGGCTGAGGGCACGGCGGGCAGTGGTTTCGATAAGCCGGGCCGCCTCAATGCGTTCATTTGCCTCAACGAGCCGGAGTCTGATTCCGATGAGTTCGCTTTCTATGTCGCTTTGTTTCTTCGCCAAAGCCAGGGACGCCTTTTCCTGTTCGATCCGCGCCGCCCTGATACGGGAAAGACGGTATCCGCCCGCAAAAATAGGGACGGTAAGGCCAAGCGTTAATTGCGCGGCGGTGTAATCGTAATCGCCGGTTAATGAATCGTTCCCCATGCCTCCGTAAGCAAATGAAAATTTTGCGGAAAGGGTGGGAAGGAAAGATGTCGCAGCGGCTTTTTTCACCAAATCCGCCAGTTCCCGTGAGAGGAGCAGGGCGCGGTAATCCGCCCTCCCTGCCAAGGCCCTGTCCAAAGCGGGACTGTCGGGAATTACCGGAAGCCCCTCATTGTTTTCGGTGAGGGTAACTGTTTCCGGCAGGGGTATCCCGGCGAAATTCCGAAAGGCAAGCAGGGCGGTTTCGGCATTTTTACGGGCTGCTGTAAGGGCAATGGCCTTTTGCTTCCAGTCAACTTCGGCCATGAGGAGGTCCAGTTCGACGGCGGCACCGGCACGGTATTTCCGCTCAACGCTTTGGTACAATGCCCTGCTCGCTTCTTCCGAAGCTTCCCGGATGGTAAGCACCGAGACGGCAAGCTGTGTTTGGGCATAGAGTTTTTTCGCGGCGCAAATAATCTGCTGCCGTACCGACTCAAACGACTGTTCGTGGATGGAAAGTCCTTTTTTTGCCTGGCGGTACTGCATCCATGCCGCCGGGTCAAACAACTTTTGGCTTACCCCGATCCCGATAGAAAGTTCGTTGTCGTAATTTGAATCCACGTCCTGATAGATAAGCGGACCACCGCCAGGAAGCGAAGCCACCGGGGTGGGCTGGGGTATATCCCGGAGGCTGCGGATGTAGCTCCCCTCCGCGCCGATACCCGGCAGGAGCGGGGCGCGGGCCTGATGTACCTGTTCCCGGGAAAGCAGGAGGTCCCGGTAGGCCAGGGCAAGGTCCGGGTTGTTTTGTTCGACTAATCGAAGGTATGCGGCTAAATCGTATGTTTCGGCATCGAGGCTTGCGGAGATACGGAGCATCATAAGAAAGGCCAACAGAATTATTTTTTGCAAGTCTGTGTTGTTTTTCATTTTCCGGTTCCTTTAATTTTTGAAGGGCGGGTAAGGGTAAACTCAAGACAGGGTATGAGCCAGAGGGTCATCACGGTAGATGAGATAATACCGCCGGTAACTACAATACCCATGGGCTGCCGCATTTCCGAAAGGGACGCGCCGATTCCCAGTGTCATGGGCAACATTCCCAGAACGATGGCGATATTGCTCATCAGTATGGGTTTTAGCTTTGCGGGGCATGATTTGATTAAGGCTTCCCGCGTTCCCATGCCGCCGCGTTTAAGTTGATTGTAGTTGTCGAGCAGCAGGATAGCGTTGTTTACCACAATGCCCACCAGCATGATAATGCCGAGCATGGCAATCTGGCTGAGGGTTATACCGGTCAAAAGGCAGCCCGCCGTAACGCCGATGATGGAAAGGGGAACCGTGGAAAGAATAAACAGGGGCTGGAGGACATTTTCCAGGACCGCCGCGAGCAGCATATACACCAGCAGTATGGCGGTGATAAACGCAATGCCCATGCTTATCACGGTTTCACCCATTGAATCGGAAAGGCCCGCCTGACTAAAACTGTAACCGGGAGGCAGCGCTATTTCTTCAGTGAGGGCCATCACTTGGGAGAGAACTTCCCCCTGGACATAACCCGGAAGCAGTTCGGCGGTAATTTCCACCGTGCGGGCCTTGTTGACGCGCATGATCATGTTGTAGCCGTTTTCAAAATGTACATCCGCATAGCGGGACAGGGGAAAAATGCCGGCCTTGCTTATGACAGGAATATTCCGGATATCTTCAATATCCCTAAGGGTTTCCTCCGCCAGTTTTACCCGGATGTCGTATTCTTCTCCGCCTTCCCGGTAGGCCGTGCCGACAAGGCCGTCAACGGCGGTGCGGAGCGTTACCGCTACCTGCTGTATAGAAAGGCCGTCTTGGGAAATCTGCTTGCGGTCAGGCTCAAACACGAGTTCCGGTTTTCCCACTTTGGAATTAATGGTGGTGTACATAATGCCGGGCAGGGCCTCGATTTTTTCCCGCAGCTCTCCGCCGATTTGTTGCAATACCGCGCTGTCCGTACCCCGGATATAAATGTCAATGGGCGCTCCCTGGGCAAGCACCAATTCCGAGGGGGCGGAGACCCTGATTTCCGCTCCGGGAATACCGGAAAGGGTTCTTATCATTGCCGCGGCAATTTCGCTGTTGTTCTGCCGCCGTTCTGTTTTTGGGACCAGGGCTATTTCCATCCTGGCGATGTTTAGATCCTGTTCCCTCTTGCCGGCGGTTCCGAGATTTGTAAGAATTGTTTCAACCTCGTTATAGGCGGCAAGGCGCTGTTCAATCTTCGCCAAGAGGGCGGCGGTTTGCTCAAAGCCGCTCCCCTGGGGCAGTTCCACGTCTACCTGAATCTTCCCGCCATCGCTCTTTGGTACCTGTTCGATCTTGATAAAGGCAAAAGAATAGATGCTTGCCACAAAGACCACAAACACGGCGGCAACGAAGAGGCCGCTGCGGAGACGACGTTTCACAAAAAATATTATCGATGATTCATACAAGGTCTCCAGTTTTCCAAAAAGGGTATCCAGTTTTTTGCTGACCGGCCCTTCTTTTTTCTGTCCCGCCGGGAGCAGGCGGGCTGCCAGCATCGGAGTCAGGGTAAAAGAAACTATGAGGGAAAAAAGAGTGGAAATAACGATGGTATAGGCAAAATCACCGAAGATCTGACCCATCACGCCCTGTATGCCGCCCAGGGGTACAAACACCGCCACATTGGTCGCCGTGGAAGCGATAACCGCTATGATCACTCCTTTGGCGCCGGTGGAGGCGGCTTCGATGCGGGAAAGCCCCTGTTCTTTACGGCGGAAAATATTTTCCAATACCACCACGGAATTCGCCACCAGGGTTCCCACGGCGCAGGAAAGCCCCATGAGGGAAAGCACATTGACGCTGATATGAAGGGTCTGCATCACGAGAAATGTTGAGATTATCGAGAAGGGCATGGAAAGTGAAATGATGATGGTTGAACGCCAGTCATGCAGGAACACCAGCAGTACCAGCGCGGTAAGGACAATGCCCGTAATGAGGTTGCCCATGGTATCGTTTACCGAATCCCGGATAAACGACGCGTCTTCCCGGACTACCCTGAGGCGGATACTGCCTCCTGAATCCTGTTCAATCCGGGGGATACGTTTCGTTACACCGTCAATAACGCTTATCGTATTGGCGCTGGGATTCTTCATGATTTGCAGGAGCAACGCGCCTTCGTTCCGTGTGCCCTTGGTTTTATCAAGAAAGATCGTCCGCTCCCGGACCGTGCGGCGGGTATCCCGCACATCGGCAAGCTGCCGGAGTTTAAAAACCCCCGCAGGGGTGGGAACGTCAATGTCCTCTATCGTTTCCAGAAAACCGAATTCGCCCTTAAACCGGACGGGAATATCCCGGCCGCCAATACTGACCGCATCAGCGACGCTGATGTTTCCGGCCGGCAGTTCCGTGTTTGCTCTGGCGAGCAGGGCGGCGATCTGTTCGACGGGCAGGTAGCGCTCGAACACGGCGGCGGCCACCGGCGGGCGGTGAAGTTCCACCTGAATTTCCCGCTCGACCCCGCCTGAGACTTCCACGCTGCCCACACCGGGAACCTGGGCAAACTGGTCCCGTACCATCGACCGGGCATAGGCGTAGAGTTCCGTGTCCGGCATATCTCCTTCAAGGATAATATTCATTACCGGGGTTCCGCTGGTAAGAGCCACCTTGGAAATAGCGGGCTTTTCGGCGCCGTCGGGAAATTCCGCGGCAATGGCGTCTATCCGGTCTTTCACTTCCTGTAGCGCCAGGTTTTCGTCTTTCGCATCCTTGAAAAAAATGTTAATGACCGAGGCACTGTCTATCGAATAGGAGTTGATGTAGTCCAGTTCGCCGATTGAGAAAACAGCGTCCTCGATCCTTTTAGTAAGCTGCGTTTCTATGGTAAGCGGGCTTGAGCCGGGATACACCGTCTGTATTGAAACCACCGGAACGGAAATATCCGGCATAAGGCTCATGGGCAGCGAAAAATACGCCAGAAGCCCGAACAGTACTAGGGCAAGGGATCCCATCAGGATCGTTACCGGTCTTCTTATGGAAATGTCAACGATGTGCGAAGGCGCATTTAAGGTTTCTTTTTGCATTTTTATCTGCCCGCAGCGGCTAAAAGACCAGTTTCCGCAACGATATTGATTTTCGCATCCGGCGCAAGATTTTGTATGCCCCCGCTGATGAGCAGATCCCCTTCTTCAAGCCCGCCGGTGATTTCGATGCGGAGGCCCTGTTCGTGTCCTGCCCGGATGGCGGTTTGACGGGCGGTATTTTCTACCGCCACAAAGGCGGTCGGACCATCGGCGGTTTCCAGCAATTCGCTTCTGGAAAGGACAATCGCTTTTTCGTTGCGGTACGTTTCTACCGAGAGGTCTACCCCCATACCGCTGACCAGTTTGCCGCTTGTGGTCTCGAAAAAGGCGCTTACCGGAAAAGCCTGCTTCTGGCTGTCCATGGTAAGGGAAACCTGGGTTACCCGGCCCTCGATGTTCAGGGACGGGTCCTTGATAAAAGCCCGCGCCCCGGCCCGTATCCTGTCGATTTCAGCGGCGCTTACATAAAACCGGGCTTCGTATCCGTTTCTGCCGGATATGGTAAAGAGGGGTGTTCCCGGCCGGACGTTTTCCGTGGGGCGGACATTGATCCGGGTGATCGTTCCCGCTATGGGCGCTTTGACATAGACCGTATCATCTGCGGCCTTGAAGTTTGCCTTGGCTATTTCATATTGGGTTCTGATAGAATCGTAGTCCTGCCGGGAAATATCGTTATTTTCAAAAAGAGCTTCGATCCGTTTAAAGGCCGCGAGGGCGCTCTCTGCGGCAAGCGCCGCCTGCCGCAGAGACTGGTTATCCGCCGAGAATGAGACGATGATCTCATCCTGTTTGACCGTATCGCCGACTTGGGCGGAAATTTTTCGAACCACATCACTTAGGGACGCATAGGCGGTAGATTCCGAGGCGGCGTATACGACCGTCGGGTATTTGAGGTATACGGAGAAATCTTCCGCTTCAAGACGCCGCACACTGACCGGCCGGCCCTTTTCGGCATAGAGCCGCTCCATGCTCACCGCCGCCTCGCCTGTATCTTTGTTCCCGGCGCAGGAAAGCGCCAGGAACACCGAAAAAGAAACCGCGCAAAACTTCATTTTGCGGCCAGCCTTGTTTTTAAGGAGAACAGAAGAAAGAAGTTTTTCCATTATTAAAGCCTCCAAATTTGACATTTCTCCGAATTTGATTGTGATATGCCATTTGAATGATTTAGCCATTCAGCTAAAATTGGTACAACATTTCCACCTTGACAAAAAATCCCCTGCCTGTTGGCTTTGAGTAATCCTTGTCATAAACTTCCCTGCTATAGGGAATATATCCGCCGCTTATTTTTACCAATCCGGCATCCACTACGCCGAATACGGAATAATAATTCATATCGTATTTCCTGTCTTTTTTGCCAAGCACGAAATCCGTACCGTCATTCTGGCCGGCATTTTGTACGCCAAGCCCGATACCCAAAAAATCCCCCGCTGAAAAATTTTTATTAAAAAAACGATACCATAAAATGCTGTTAAATCTTAAATCGTGTATGTCATAGAAACTAAACGTGTCCAGACCCACGGTTCCTGTTATTCGAACCCTGCTGTCAGGCAGTATGACAAATTGAAATTCAGGATAATCATATACAAGATTGATGTATCGTGAATTGAAAGCAAACTTGACAATTGGCTGTGGTATTACGGGCCACATGGTTCCATTGGGCAGATTAATTCCAAAATCCCCAAATCCCAGCGAAAGGCCCAGAGTTAAATTTAAATTTTCCTTCCTTATCAATTCATATCCATATCCTATACTTGAATAGGTTGTGTGTAATCCTCCATAAACCGGCTTATCGGAATAGGCGGTAAAAATACCCTGTATGAGATGACGGCCTGTTTTCTTTTCAATTATAAAATCAACATCATGGTAAATTTCGGAATACCCAGGCGGAATCTCTTTTAAAATATAGGGTTTATAAAATATCCCTATCAGCAGATTATTGTTTTTTTCAGATAACGGAGGAGGGTCATACAACACGAGTAATCCTCCTCCGGGCGCATGATACTGTTGATCCTCCAGTGAGACGAATTCATAATTCAGAAGCGGGATTATTCTGAGGGCTTCCTCCTCTGCAAAGCAAAATATGGTTATAAAAACCATCCACAGAACAAGGACTTTTCGTTTCAATTTGCCTGCCTCCAGCATCAGTTTCTTATTCGATATACCCTGAATATAGAGGCGCCTTATTACCAGGTGTTAAGAAATTGTTAAGGAATTGTTAAATCGTATTTTTTCGAGAAATTAAGAAAAAATGCCGTGGTTTGAACGCTACATTTTAAGCCGTACCGTAAAAACCGAGCCTTGTCCCGGTTCGCTGTCCACGGTTACGGTCCCGCCCAAAAGTTCAACCGCCCGCTTGACCAGGGCAAGCCCCAGGCCGTTTCCTTCCTGGGCATGGGAGGTGTCGCCCTGGTAGAATTTGTCAAATACGCGTTTTTGGGTTTCCCTGTCCATCCCCGGGCCTGAATCCTTTACCCTAACCACCGCCAGGCTGTCTTCGGCTTTTGCAGTCAGCGCAATAGCGCCGCCCGGAGGGGTAAATTTTACCGCATTGGAAAGGAGGTTGTTCCATACGATCTCCAAGATGGTTTCGTCACAGGGGACAAGCAGCTCCTCCAAATCGGCGTCAAAGGCGATATTTTTACATTCCCACAGTTCCTCAAAAGCAAGAGCGCAGCGGCGGAGCTGTTCGCTCAAATCATAGACGCCTGATTCCGGTATAATTTCCTGATTTTCAAGCTTGTTCAGTTTCAAAATATTGCTTGTCAGCGCCGAAAGTCTTTGGGTTGCTTCCAGAATAGTTTGGGTGTATTCCCTTCGCCGATCAACAGGTAAATCGCCGTTCTGCAGGGCCAGAGTGCAGTTCTGTATAACCGTGAGGGGCGTTTTTATTTCATGGGACACATTGGCGATAAACTCGGTCTTTAAGGTTTCGATGCCCGCAAGTTCCTTCGCCATGGTATTAAAATCATCAAACAGTACCTCAACAAAGTCCTTTTTCCCGTCTTTGCGCCGGGGGGCAAGGCGGACAGAAAAATCACCTTGCGCTATTTTTCGGGCTGCCTCACTGAGCCGCCGTATGGGACGGTTCCATGTTTTGTTTATGACAAAGCCGATAAAGATCATGGTGAGTGCGGATGCAAACAATATATATGCTAGAACAACAAGCATAGCCTGACGGATAATAGCTTGATTTATACCTTGTCTTAAATAAATATTTTCAGTTATCAGGCGAAAGAAGTTGAAATAACCCAGGAGAGAAAAAAGCAGAAAATACGTTTTAAACGATATAAAACCGGCATTAACGCGGCTGTCTTTTGAGCCTGGGGATTTAAACAGTTTGAAAAATTTCATTTCATACTCCTCAACGTAAGGGGCGTTAGCGGCTATATTCAGCCGGAAGAAACCGAAGGTTTCAGTACCGCCTTGTAACCCAGGCCGTGTACCGTTACTATCTCAAAATCCTTACAGGCGGAGAATTTGTCCCGCAGTCTGGTAATATACACATCCACCGAGCGGTGAGTGGCACCGGTTTCCACTCCCCAAAATTCGTCCATAAGCTGGTTCCGGGTAAATGTCTTTTTGGGATAGGAGAGCAGCTTGAAAAGGACCTTGAATTCCTTGGGGGTAAGCGTAATTTCTTCTCCGCCGACATAGGCGGTCATTTCATCGGTGTCCATCGAGAGGCTCCCGATGACGAGTTTTTTTTCACAGGCGATTTGGGCCCGGCGAAGGAGCGCGCCGATCCGCAGGAGGAGTTCGCTCATATAGAAAGGTTTCACCACATAATCGTCAATACCGATACGGAAGCCCTTTTCCTTTGCCGGCAGATCTTCCCGGGCGGACATGAACAAAATCGGAATAGCCTTGTCCTGCTCCCGTATCATGGAGGCAAATTTGAAGCCGTCGATCCCCGGCATCATAATGTCCGAGATAATCAGATCGATGGCAGTGTCGATCATGGCATCCAAGGCGGTATTGGCACTGGTACAGCCTACCGGGTGATAGCTATTGTCCCGCAAGGCGTCGCAGACCATGCGGTTTAGTTTTTCATCGTCTTCTACAACCAATATATTGATCATAGGTTTCCCCTTTAGGGGTGATCTTATCATAAATGGTAAATAAAGTTGTTAAGGAAATGTTAAATCCTGCCTGAATACGTTTTATTGTATTGAAATTTTATATTTTTCAGATTTTTCCTCATTTTGTGGGTTTGTCCCGTTTATTGACTACAAGGTAAATTAGGCGAAAAATCTCATATAGCCTAAAATTGCACAAAACTCGTATATAAATCCGGTTTTACCCGCCTTATCCTGTACCCATGAGCAATGGAACCGGAGTACAGAACCCTTCTTTACATTCACTTATCCCCCTTGAGGACTTCAAGGCAATTCTTGGCCTTGATGATCGGGAGGATGCATTAAGCCGTTTTTGCCTTACCACGGCTACTTTCACCATCGAGCAATACTGTAAGCGGCGGCTTTTCCTGAAAAAGCATTTTGACCGGATTGAGTTTCACGGCGATCTGTTCCTTCCTCTGGGGGAATACCCGGTGCGGGAAATGCTGGCTGTCTACATTGTGGGGGCATTTGGGGAGACCGGGGAGCTGCTTGAACCGGATTTTTACCGGATTATTCCTGATTTGGAAACGGAAACCGGGGAAGGGCCGGAGGATATGCCCTACAGCCTGTCCATTTCCCCTGCCCTGAACCGGGGCCGGGGGTTCTCTGCGGTCAAGGCGGTGTACCGGGCGGGGTATGCTCCGGGGAAGGCCCCCGCTGACCTGGCCTCGGCTTGCCTCGAACTGGCGGCGTGGAACATGAGCCGTTACCGGGGACGGCGGATTGGAATGACCGGGAACATCCGGGGGAACGGGAAGGACGGGGAACATCTGGAAGCCTCCATACCGGAGAACGTGCGGCAACTATTGGAACCCTATAGACGGAGGACTATTTAAGGATGACGGATATGACAGATAAATCCTTATTTATAGAAGAAATCTTGCTGAATTCCCTCAAAAAGTTCCTCTCCGAGGGACGCTCTCGCCCGGCTAAAGCCGGTCGGCCATTGTCCGGTATAGGGGCATTTATTGTGCGCCAGCCCCGGTCATAATTAATGAGCGTGCCTGTAGCGAACGGTTTCTTTCCCTGCGGCTTAAAGAATTAGGGCTTGAACGTTCCCGGACTGCGGAGGCCCGGTACTGGCGGGGGATTATGCTCAGGGTTCCGCTTTCCTGATGTTTTGTTTTCCGTATTCCTCCCCCTTGCCCCCTCCTGGGTTTACCGTCAATGGCACGGATAAGAAGCACACGGTGAAAATACCGTGTGCCGGTGTTCCGCCCTGTGCGGCGGTGTGATAAAACCTGTACGGTTGGGACTGAAAAATCCGGTAATTTCACTATACAACACTCAACACCAAATACTTATGACAAAACATAACAAAACGACCGGCGCACGCCCCCCCCTATTTCGGAAAAACGGCTCAAATGACGTTTAACAGCGTCATTCTGACGGGTCTATTCACGGTTTATGTGTCATTCAAATTCCGTGTTTTGGTGTGTCCTGGTGTTACGGAGTGTTACTCCTTATTACTTTATTATTTTTTTATGTCATATATGACATAAAAAAAAGAGAAGTATAATAATATAAATATATATAAGGAGTTACCGGGAATTTGAGTACATTGATGTCATGCGTCATTCAGCCACAAATTTCCTGGCCGCCCCCGGAGCGGAGG
>JAIRLK010000064.1 GCA_031259515.1 Treponema sp.
GCTTCCTTGGATACCAGCTTCTCCAGGGCGTCTACCCGTCCGCGGACGGCATCCATGACGGGGCGTACTTTTTCAAAGTAGGCTTTGGCCTGGGCAAAAGCGTCCTCTATGCCCTGGGATTCGGCCAGGACAACCTCAAGTTTGGCGGTCTCATCGTAGAGTTCCGCGGAAAGCTCGGCGATCTTCTTGGCCCGTTTAGTCTGGGACGCGTTGGGCGCGCCTATGGCCGCTAGAGCCGCCGCGTCGCCTGCCAGGGAACCGGCAAAGGACGTAACCGCCGGGAAGATGTAGCGCCGGGCAAGATCAATGGTAACTCCCGCCTCAATGTTTATCTGCTTGGAATATTTCTCAAGATAGATGTGATAGCGGCTTTCCGACTCCTCTTTGGTAAAGACGTTATGGCTTTCAAAGAGGGAGATGATCTCGCTCCTAATCAGTACGGAAAGGGCATCAACCGCGTTCCGCACATTGGGGAGGCCCCGGCGTTCCGCTTCCTTGACCCATTCGTCAGAATATCCGTTTCCGTTGAACACCACTTTCCGGTGTTTGGAATAGGACTCTTTGATGATGACCTGAATGACTTCGTTCTTGTCGCCGGCTTTTTCCAGCTTATCGGCGAATTCCGAAAGGACCTGGGCTACCGCGACGTTGAGGTAGGTGTTAGGAGTGGCGATGGACTGGGAAGAACCCACCATGCGGAATTCGAATTTGTTCCCCGTAAAGGCGAAGGGGCTGGTCCGGTTCCGGTCCGACACGTCCTTGGGAAGGGCCGGAAGGCTGGTAACCCCGATCTTGATGCTGGCCCCGGTCTCGCTCTTGCCGCCGCTCTTGCCCTCGGCGATATTGTCGAGGATCTCCGTCAGAGGGCCGCCGAAGAAGATGGAGACTATGGCCGGAGGCGCTTCATTCGCGCCCAGGCGGTGATCGTTGCCGGAGGTCGCCACGGAGGACCGGAGCAGTAAGGCGTAGCGGTCCACCGCTTCCACCATAGCGGTAGCAAAAAGGAGGAACCGGGCGTTGGACTCGGGATTCTCGCCGGGATCAAAAAGGTTGATCCCATCGTCGGTTGCCATGGACCAGTTGTTGTGTTTACCAGAGCCGTTGACCCCCGCAAAGGGTTTTTCATGGAGCAGGGCTTCTATGCCGTGCCTGCGGGCCACGTTCTTGATGGTTTCCATCACCAACTGGTTGGCATCTACTGCGGCGCTGCTATTGGTATACACCGGGGCAATCTCGAACTGATTGGGAGCCACCTCGTTATGCTGGTTCTTGGCGGGAATCCCCACTTTCCACAGTTCCGTGTTGAGTTCCCGCATAAAGATAGCCACCCGCTCTTTAATGGCTCCAAAGTAGTGGTCCTCCATCTCCTGGCCCTTGGCCGGCAGCGCGCCAAAAATCGTCCGGCCCGTAAGAATCAGGTCCGGACGACGATCGTAAAACGCCTTGTCCACCAGGAAGTATTCCTGCTCGGGGCCGACGGTGGTGATTACCCGTTTGGAGGTTTCGTTCCCCAGGGCGCGGAGTATCCGGACGGCCTGTTTGCTCAGGGCGTCTATGGATTTAAGGAGGGGCACCTTCTTGTCCAGAGCCTGGCCGTAATAACTGATAAAGGCGGTAGGTATGCAGAGGGTGGTCCCTGTCAGGTCCTGTTTGAGGAAGGCGGGGCTGGTTACGTCCCAGGCGGTATACCCCCGTGCCTCAAAAGTCGCCCTAAGCCCCCCGGACGGGAAGCTCGACGCATCGGGTTCGCCCTTGATAAGCTCCTTTCCCGAAAATTCCATAAGCACCCGCCCGTCTCCGGTGGGCGCAATAAAGGAATCGTGCTTTTCCGCGGTAAGGCCCGTTAAGGGATGAAACCAGTGGGTATAGTGGCTGGCGCCTTTTTCGATGGCCCAATCCCGCATGGCGGCGGCGACAACTTCCGCCACTTCCAGGGTCAGCTCTTTTTCGCTGTTCTGGACCGCCAAAACCTCTTTATAAATATTCTTGGGCAGCCGCTCTTTCATGACCGCGTTGGAAAAACAGTTGGAGCCGTAGACTTCGGCTACCGGTTTCTTGGTAAAATCAACAATATTGTGCATAGTTCCTCCATGAATAGTTCTATTTTATATAAATAAGCAATTTCCGTGCCAAACGGGACGAGTTCTAAAAAACAAAGGACATTCCGCGTTAGTCAGCAATTTACGGGCAAATCCCCGCAGGATAGCGGGCGGAATGACCGGCTTCAAGCAAAAGGACTGAATTTCAAAACCACGAAAATGTAGCTTTATCTTGAATTCATACAAAACTGTAGCCTTAGATCAACCCGGCCTCCCGCCGGTCCCGCCGCATACACGGTTTTATCAAGAAATTACCGGAACTTGCGGAATTGTCAAAAAAAACAAAAATTATCAAAAATTACCAAAAATTACGATTGACAATTTTTCTTCCGGCTGGTATTATCCCTAATATATACCGGTTAAAAAACACCGGTTGATTGCCGTGATTTTTGAGCCGTTGGTTTAACTATCATGCACGTATACAATGTTTGCAAGAGAGGGTAACGGGTTGTCTGTTATTTTTCATTTCTCATTAGCAGCGACTTAAACTATTACACATTTAATGTGTTCTCGAAATACCAAGTGTACATGACAAGAACAATTAGTTTTGTGGTTGATAAACATAGTGTAGCTACACATTCGTTGCTATACGGTGAATT
>JAIRLK010000257.1 GCA_031259515.1 Treponema sp.
CTTGAAGGTGAAAAACGGAAGCGGGGAATACGGTACCAGATGTGCAATGCATGTTAAATTAGTGCATATGGGGCAGAGCCCCCGTAGAGGGAGTAGGCCGGGACGGTGGCCCGGCCGCAGGGGGAGACTTCCCCCTTTAAAATACACCGAAAAAATAATTGCACCCAATACCACACACCGTAAGGTTACGTTGTAATGGTACCTACCCGTTCTTTTTGGACAGCTTGTAAAAAAGCAGCAGGAACTTGTAGCGGAGGTACGGAAAAAGCCTGAAAACCAGGAGAGGGTTGCGGCAACAGAAGCCTATCCATTCCAGACCGTTATCAAAGACGCCTCGGGAAGGATGCCGTCTCCGTTTGGCGAAAACATCGTAGAGATCGCTGCACCAGAGGCGGAGCCCCCGGTTAAGCTGACTGCTGTTCCGGGCTATCCACCATTCCCCTCCCTTTACCCCTTTGCCAACCAAGAGGAGGGAGGGAGCCGTCTTGCGTATGGACAGGAAGAGGAGCGCTTCTTCCTGGCGTTTAAAACCGCCGGGGTAGCGGCCCACCACGCGGAGATGCGGGAAGGTTTGGCGTATGTTTTTTTCAGTCTTTTTAAGGACCTTCTGCTTTCCGCCTAAAAGGTAGGCGGAGAATTCCCGGTTTTCCAGGATGGTCAGGAGGTTGACTATGAAATCGAAGGGCATGTAGCGGACAGGCGTCTTTCCGGTAAGGAACTTGGCGCCGCCGACCAGACTCTTGGAAATAGGGATGACCAGGGAAGCGCTGGTGATAAAAGAGCGGTATTCCCTGTTCCTTCTGGCCTTGAGGAGATCCCACAGGGAGAGGAGAACGATGTTTTCGCCTTTTTCGGAGTTCAATAACTGAAAGATACGATCCGGCAGATGTTCCTGGGGCACAATATCCAGGGGTACCTTGAGCAGACTGATCCTTTCCACTAACGGCTTAGTTTCGGCATCCACGAAGCGCTCTCCAAAAGAATGATACGTATGACCGCCTGGGCATACAAGGCGGCGGTTTCGACCCGTAAAACAGTATCCCCCAGGGTGAGCGGTTTAAACCCCGCAGCCATACAACGGGAGACCTCTTCCGGGGAAAAACCTCCCTCGGGGCCTACCACAAAAACTACTAAATCAGGGCATTTATCAAGATACCGGTGGAAAGACCCCTGTTCAAGGGGGTTCTGATGAAAAAGAAGGCCCACCGGCCGCTCATACTTTCCCTTCAGTCCCTCCCAATACTCAAGCAGGGCATCAAAAGCCGCCGGCTCCCGCACCGCAGTGGCTGTCCCCGAACCGCTTTGCTGCCGGGCCTCCCGGATGATGCGCCGCCACCGCTCTAGCCGGCAGGCGGTATCTTCCGGACGGGACACGGAATAGGCGGATACGAAGGGAACGATTTCCGTAACTCCGCCTTCGGCGGCCTGGCGTATAATCAGGTCCATCTTGGCGCCTTTGGGCAGAGCCTGGAACAACGCTAGGGGCGGCAGCAACATTGCAGGAGTCCCGGTTTCTTCTTGCGAATTACCCACCGTCCCCAAACCTTCCGGAGGAAGGCGTTCACCGGTAAGACAGCCGCCCCTCAGGGAAACGACGCCGATCTGGGCGGCCTCCCCATTAGGGAAGAGTACGTCAAAAACAGCGCCGGGCCGCAAACGCTTTACCCGGGACAGATAGTGAAAATCTTTGCCGGTTATATACACACGTCCGTCCGTATCAGGCATGGCGGACAGGATGAATTGCTTCATTATTATACGCGCTATGAAGCAGCCCCCGTTAAGAAGCCAAAGCGCCTTCTTCCTCTTGCGACTCCTCCTGTAAGGCTCTGAGGGTCTTCGTCATCCGCATCAGGGCGTTATAGGTCCCGCCCCGGAGGATTTTCATCGCTTCCTGGAGCTGCACATCGTATTCCAGATCGTAAACCGGGGCAATTACGGTACGGTTTTGTTCATCCCGTACCAGGCGGCGGAGCAGGCCCAACTCAAGATGGTACTCCCCGTAAAGTTCCTGGACAAAACGATCCACCTGGGACGCAGAGGCTTCGGGGTTTTCCTCCACAAAGGCGGGAATCTTGTTCGCCGCGATAAGAGCGGAAAGCTGTTCAGAATCCTCCTCGGTGAATTCGGGAAAAAGCACTTCCAAATCCGGAGGTATGCCGGTTTTATCGATATTCACGTCGCTGGGAGTATAGTACCGGGCGGTGGTGATCTTGAACCCCGCCTTGTCCAGAGGATAAACCTGCTGGACCGATCCTTTACCAAAAGATTTCTCCCCCACAAGATAGGCCCGGCCCCTATCCTTTAAGGCGCCGGCCACGATTTCCGACGCCGAGGCGGAACCCCGGTTAATAAGGACCACCACGGGGATCTCCGCAGGAATCAGGGTAGACCGCCGGGCATTAAAAATGGTGTTCTCCGACGCGATACGGGATTTGACCGAGACGACCACCCCGCCTTCCAGGAAGAAGTCTCCTATCCCGACGGCGGACTGGAGAAGCCCGCCGTAATTGTTCCGCAAATCAAGGATGAGGCCCTTATAACCTTGGGACTGGAAGTTTTGCAAGGCGACCCGGGTCCGTTCCACCGTCAACGCATTGAAACTGATGAGCTTCAGGTACGCTATGTCCCCAATCATGGCATGTTTTACCGTAGGCACCTCAATAACCTCCCGGACGAGGGAAACGGGAAATTCAAGGGTCTTTCCCCGGCGAATCAGGAGCTTGATTTCCACCCCCGCCGGCCCCTTGAGGCGGGCCAGAACTTCATCCATGGTAAGGACGTCGGTGGATTCCCCGTTAATTTCCTTGATGAGATCCCCCGGTTTAAGGCCCGCCCGCCATCCGGGGGTGTCCTCTATGGGGGAAGCCACTTCCACATACGGCGGTTTACCGTCCGGCCTTTCATTCACCGGCTTAGAAATATAGAGCCCCACCCCTCCGTAGGTTCCCTGGATAACATTCTCGCTCAGGTCGGCCATCTCCGACTCCTGGAGGAATACCGAATACGGGTCGTTCAATGCCCCGAGCATACCCCGTAAGGCGCCTTCGTAAACGGCTTTAGGATCTACCTCTTCAACATAATGATTTTGAATGAAGTCAAACACATTCTGTAAGAAGTTCATATAACGCCGCGAATCCTGTTCTTTACCTTGGGCTTCCACCTGGGGAACCGACGCGATAATAAATATAACGCAAAGAATGAAGGTTGGCGCCAGCCAAAGCAATACAGGGAGAAATTTCCTCCCGGAGGGATTATTTAGTGCTTTCATTTTATGTATATAATGGAGATATTGAGCCGGCTTTGTCAATGCGGCCTTGCGGAGCCTCGAAAGGCGTGAAAATCACGCCTTTCTTTATACGAATTACGCAAAGCCCCGCAAACTAGGCGTTCAAAAATCCATCAATCCGCGCCAGGAGATCCGTAAAGGTATCCACGCAGGGGAGGTCCTGCTGGCTTTCCCGTATACCGGGGGGAGCGCGGAAAAGACAGCCGGCGTCGGCTTCCCGGATCATCTTGAGGTCGTTGAAGGAGTCGCCCGCGGCAAAGACTTCCATATTGATAGACTTGAAGGCCGCAACCGCGTGTTTTTTGCCCTCCTGCTGGCGTAGGCGGTAGCCGGTGATAACGCCCTCCGGGGCGACGGTCAGGCTGTTACAGAATAAGGTAGGGTACCCCAGTTTAGCCATCAGGGGCTTGGCAAACTGCTCAAAGGTATCGGAGAGAATGATAAACTGAGTCCGCTCCCGCAGGGCCCGGACAAAATCCGCCGCCCCTTCCAGGGGTTCCACCGTACTTATCACCCGCTGTATGTCCGGCAGTCTGAGGTTGTGGGTACGGAGCAAGTCCAGGCGGTAGGCCATCAGCTTGTCGTAGTCCGGCTCATCTCTGGTAGTCCGCCGGAATTCGGGAACCCCCACGGCATCGGCAAATGCAATCCAAATTTCGGGGATTAGAACCCCTTCCAGATCAAGGCATACAATATGCATGGTTCTATTTAACATAAAAATCCGCGTTTATGCAAGAGAACGTGCAGCTATTTGTCGCCGTTCAGTAGTAATGTTCCCCTTTTCATCGAATAAGGGCGGGGGAAAAATGGCAAATAAGCTGCTTCATCCCTTCCCGCCGGCTGGTGAAACAATGAGCCGGCGGGGGCTCTTTTACCGGATACTCGCCTCGTAGAGTTCGTCAGCCCTGTCCCACTCCTCTATGATTTGCGGGATAACCTTGTAGAGATCGCCGACTATCCCGAAGTCCGCGACCTCGAAGATAGGCGCGTCCGG
>JAIRLK010000167.1 GCA_031259515.1 Treponema sp.
AAAAACCGTATTTGTAACAAAAACTCCGTGATACTCCAAGACGCTGTACGCAGCGTCAGCCCTCCGTGGTTTTCTTTATCACCTTGTAATTGCTCATATTACTGTGTTTAGTCTTGACAGCCTACTAGTAGGTTGCCCCCTCCCCTAGGAATAACCACGGAGGACTGGCGCTGTGTACAGCGCCTTGCGCCACAACCCGTTAAGTCCGCAAAGCGGACGCCCATCGGCCCCATACACGCCGCCCCTTGCGCCCGCTAAGCGTAAACGGCGGTTTATCCGCGCTTCACATCACTGCCGGAAGGGCAGGTAGAATTTTAGGCCCATAATCATGCTATGGTTTCCACGGTCATAAGCATAGGATCTACCGTTGGCGGTAATGGAACCGCTGTTTATGCCGCCGTTCCACTGGTAACCTATGTACAACCCAACATTCACATTCAACCCTACGAACAGTTCAGCTCCGGCGATAAAACTCATATTTCCAGGGCTGGCTGAATCGGCATCTGAGACACTGGTAACAGCCGCGTTCATGCCGACCCCGGTGAAGAACGACGCCCCGATGGACGGATCATCCAAAGTGATAAAATTCAAACGGGCCAGAATCGGTATCTGTACAAAGTTCAGTTTCGCGTATTGTTCCTCTTCGCCCGGCGGCGTATACGGCGCATAGTCCGTGATAAGCGTTACGCCGCTTTGAATGCCAAAATAACGGTACAGGCGCAGTTCAAAAGTGGCGCTTCCAGAGGAACCCATAGTTGTTTCGTATTTCTTGCCGTTCAAAGTGGTGTTGCCCGATTCGTCGGGTACCATTTTACTGGCGGTTCCGCCCATACCTAATCCGTAGTAGCCGCCCAAGACAATGCCGGAATTTCTCAAAAACTTGTCCGCTGCCGCCGCCCGATCCTTGGCTCTTTGCGCGTCTTCCGCCGCCTGAACCCTGGCCCTCTCTTCGCTGTCAACCGAACTCTCACGGCTTCTGCGTTCCCTCTGGGATATCTCCTGACCGCTCAGTCTTCGGGCGAGAAATTCCATCGCGGCTATACCGTCGCCCATAGTGGCATACTGCTCGCTATCCCCTTCGATAGTGTACCCGCCCTCAAGGTCGATGATGGAGGCATTGAAGCGGGTACCCGTTCCTATCTTCCGGGATATAACGGAAAGCACGTAGGGCGGATTCACCGCCTCCCCCGCCCTGACCGCCTCGTCCGTCCGCGTTACACCGCCCTTCAACTGGGTGTCGTATTCACTCTGTACCTGCTCCAGGGTCTCCGTACGGGGATATACCGCATACCGGCCGGCGCGCAAAAGGTGGATAGCCAGAATCTGCGCCAGCGCGTCCCCTTCCTGCCTGTTTGCGCCGTCTCCAAACGCCACCGGCAGCAGCGCGAGCTTGTCGATGCCGTCGCCCGCCTTTCGCGCCATCTCTACCAGTTCAGCCGCCATGTTTTTCAGAATAGTATCGTCCCGGTTGAGTTCATCCAGAGAATCGTAGATAAGGTATACCCCCGCTACCTGCCTGATAACGTCTATCCTGACGATAGAGACGATGAGCAGGTTTTTACTGCCTACAGAAGTGATGCTCCCGGCCATCACGTAGTCCGCGCCGAATTGATTGCCCAGTCTGGCGATGGTATCCGCGTCGGTCATGCCGGACATGGCCTGAAAACTTTGTTCTTTTGTGGCCGCCTCGGTTATGCTCGTGCGCGGCATCACCAAAAAATTCTGCATCATCTCCCGTGTGATCATAAACAGTTCCGGAATGCCCTCCCTTTCGCTCTCGCTTCCGCCTGAAAACGGCAGAATGGCGATTTTGCCAAGAGATCCCCTGTTTTGGGCGTACACGCCCGCCGTGAACGCCAGAGACAATAGTCCCGCCAATACCGCCTGTAATAATGCCCGTCGTATAAAATTCATATAAACTTTTCCTTATAAAAACAAATATGCAATCCCGGAACAACGTTCCGTTGGTAGATTAACAAAAGTAAAAGGCTCCCTCTTCTATTCCAGGAGCGAGCCAAGCCATGCGTTGAAATCCCCGGCGAAATCTCCCTCCTTTATGGAGCTTTCCATGCCGCTCATGGCCAGGCGGCGGGCCTCTTTGTCCAGCAAGTGGGCAGCGCGGTCTTGCCCGGTGTACGAGAAGAGCGATTTACCGCCCCGATCTTCCAGCGCCGCGTCGAGGAACCAACGGCAGGTTTTGACCTGCGTGGTATCCACAGCCTCGAAAACCGAGCGGGCATTGAGTGTATAATCGCCCCTCCCCTGCTCGTTCACCTTGAAGCCCATGCCGGTAAAGAACGCGCCCAAAGCCCGGCGTATGGTAACAGCCTCCTGCCGGTCTTCGGTTTCCACACTGATGCCTATGGTGATACGCCCGGCAAGAGAGAGCATCCGGGTTTTGATGGCCGCCGCGCCGCCGTAACCGGGCCGGCGGTTCGCGGCGGAGGGATCCAGTACCTCCAGGATGTTTTGGAAGTTGTCCGTTACCTGCGCGATGGATGCCGCGTAGTACAGCGCCGCGTAAGCATCGAGTCCGCTCCGGCTCTCCAGAATGTCGGCGCGGCCCAAAAGCCTGTTGATGACCGTCTCGTTTTCGCGCGTCATACCGGCATAGCGGGCGGCGCATTCCCGGCGGTTCATCCGGGCGTTGGCGTACCAGATCCCGTCCGCTGCCTGGAATGTCCCGGTTTCCATGCCGATAAGGGCATTGACGCTGCTTGCGGTCTTTACCCGGCTGGAAAAGTTTCCGCTCTCGTTGAAGGCCACGCTTTTCCTTCCCGCCGTATCATCCACGATTTGGGAGAACCGCTGATTCGCTTCGGTAAGGCTGGCAATGTCCGTTTTGAAAGCCCGGGCCAGGGCGTTCATGGCCGCATCCTCCGCCTCTTGCCGGCCCGCTCCCTGCCCCGTAACCGCCACCCAGTCCGCAGACGGGTACGCCTTTTCCAGGTCCCGCGCCCAGTCCGGCGTATCCGGGGGCTGTCCCCGGTTCGCAGCGGCCTTTCCACCGCTTGCACACCCCATAACAACCATCACGGTGATAACGCGGAATATCGTCTTCTTCATAAACTCATCCTTTACAAACTCATCCCTTATAAACTCATCCTTTACAAACTCATCCTTTTACAAACTCATCTATAAACTCATCCTTTAAACTCATCCCTTCCGGTTTTGTGGAGAATACCCGGTTGCCCGCCCCGCTCACATTGCCTGCGGCGCGGACAGGCCGTTAGCCGATGATGATTTCCTCGAAGATGTAGGGCGGGTTGTAATTGTTGTCGCTAAGACTAAAACGACTGCCCCGTACCCCTTGAAAAGTCAAATAGCACCCGCCGCTTACCTCGTCCCGGTCAACTACTGCCGGGGTCCATATCAGTTGGGGATTATCCAGATTTTGCAAAACAACTTTGCTTATATCCCCATAGTAGGTTCGGCCCCAGGAATTTTCCGGCCAATTACCGTTTCCGGCCGGCCTGTCTACCAGGTAAACGGTAAAATACCCGCTCCGCACCACGATCCGGTCAAGGTATCCGTTTTTATCTACACCGCCCTGTGCTTCCCGCAGCCGGGGAGAGTAGGAATAGGTATAGCCGCCGTTTGAAGAGGACGGCGCGGCCGTTGTCTCCGCGCCGGCTTTGGGGTCCAGATACTCGACGCCGTTGATCATAATATCCCTGGCCAGCGCAATCGTAATGTCGTAAAGAGCCGAGTCTTTGGATACGCTTGTTTCCAGCGCGGAGGCGATCTGTCTATTCAATTCCGCTTTGGGAATGGTGTACAGAACATAAGCGGTGTATTCGTCGCTGTACGCATCTTTCTGATCCGGATCGTAGCGGCGCATAAGCACCCACCAGTCCGAATCCCGCTGAGCCCCTGAATAGGAAATATTCACGACCGCGTTAATGGCATTGTCAATTTCCTGCCGGTACTCTGCGGAACTGTCCCCCGCAGCCGATGTGGAATTGGCGCCTCCGCTTGACAGGGAAGCGCCGGCCTCCGTCGCCTGGAATTTGCTGGCTATGGTGGTCCGCAGCATAGCGCCTATGCGCTGCTGGGCGCTGAAATTATCCGCCCAGGCCAGGGCGAATTGCCGACTGGTCGAGCTTTCCTCGCCAATTATGCAGTACTTGTCCTTGAACTGGGGCTGGGCCTGTACCGCTGTAACACCGTTCGCCACATACAGCTTTATCCAGTCCGGGGCCGATACGCCGATGGCGTTCCCCTTGTTGTCTAGTTCCGATGTTTTTACCGCCGGACCTCCGGCGCAACCGGAAACAAACGCCGCGGCGGTCAGAACCGCCAAAATTACCGTTGCTTTCTTCATTGTTTTTCTCCTAAAAATATTGACAACCGCGGAGCCAGGCCCCGTTGCGGGTTGTTTACACGATGAGTCCCCCCTCATCCCCAGGGGCGGATTGTCAGAATATCCGCCGGACAATCCGTTCTGTTCCATAGAGCGAGCGGGCAGCCGTGGGGCTAAGCAAGGGGCAGCATTTCTTACAATCCCACTAAAAAATCGTTCTAAATATAATCTTTTAGCCTAGTATTTATAATAAACTATCTAAAAGCATGATGTCAAGAGGGCTTTTATGGGCTAATAACATAGAAAAGACTGGAAGATGGGCTAAAGGAATTCCCCGCATAACATATCAGAAAGAGGAAGACAAGGGCGGTTTGACGATTCAAGACCTTTTCATAGCAAACTTAAAGGGATATCGAAAGCTGCATAAAATTTCCCAAATGCGGCTGGCTGAGTTATGCGATTCTTCAACAGGATATATAGGAGAGATTGAATCCGGCAAGCGGTTTCCCTCCGTCAATATGATTGAACGGATAGCCAAAGCCTTGAAAATAGAGTCTTATTTCTTGTTCAGGAATGAGCCAATAGAACCTTCACCTTCAAACACTTCAATAGAATCCGCGTCATCACAAAACCCCGCGTCATCACAAAAACTCGCGCCTTCACAAAAAAAGCGTATCCTGGATAAGGTAAACTCTGCGATTTCTAAGGTTTTGGACGATTTCTAAGG
>JAIRLK010000196.1 GCA_031259515.1 Treponema sp.
TTCAAGCGGCCCATTCCCGCCTTGACTGGGCCGCTGCGGTGGACGCCCCTAACCGGTACCCTAATGAATTCACCCAGGCGCAGACTTTCTACGAACAGGCGAGAAACGAACGTTCGGCGGAATCCTGGGACGGGGCCATTGAAGCCGCAAACCAGGTTCTTGTTGCCTTGGCCAATGTTCAGGAGGCGCCTCCGGTTCCGGAAAAACCCGTCCTCCCCGCTCAATACACCGTTCGTCCCTGGGCTGTTTCCAAAGACTGTCTTTGGAATATCGCGGGCCAGCCCGGGGTATACGGGGACCCCGCCAAATGGCGTCTTATCTATGAGGCGAACCGGACGCGCTTCCCTAACCCCGACAACCCCAATCTGATCCGCCCCGGTATGGTCCTGGATATCCCCAGCATCCAGGGAGAAGTCCGGGAGGGTATGTGGGATTCGTCCGTGAATTACGACTCCGTGCAATAAGCGAGCCTTAGAGCAGCAGGCTCTTAGGAATTTGCGGGGCGCAAGTCCCGCAAATTCTCCCCCTTCCGCACCGTTCCTACGTACAACATCAACGCCGTAGCCATGAGAGAATGGATGTAGGGCGGTTTTCCCATGCCCCGCATCACCGTCTCCACCGGGATGATTTCCACGTCAACGTATTCATCGGCGTCAAGGTTCCGGTTCCCCGTATCCCGCAAGTCTTCGGCCAGAAAGAAGTGGACCCGGTTGGTCATGATCGCCGGGTTCGGGCTCATTTCCCCCAGCTTCAGGATGCGTCCCGGCGCGTAGGCGGTTTCTTCCAGCAGCTCCCGCGCCGCCGCCGCTTCCGGGTCTTCCCCCTTCTCGAATACGCCGCCGGGGAACTCCAGGCTCAAGGTCTGGGACCCGTGCCGCCACTGGCGGACCATGACAAAGGAGCCGGAGGCTTCCAAGCATCCGGCTTCCCCCCTCCCTCCGGGCGGGTTCAACAGCGGAATCACGATGGCCCAATCCGGGCAATCCATGACCGAAAACATCCCTGCTTCCCCATCAGGAGAAACGCAGACCCGCTCCTGTATCGTAAAAATCCGGGTTTTGAACAGGTCTTTCCGGCTGGTTTCATTCCAAATTAAATGCGTGTTTTCCATAGGATAAACCATCCCCGGTACCTTCCTTAATTTTCCCTTCTCTCAGTATAATAAAACGCAGAGGATCATAAACGGTTATTGCATAAATTTTCCAGCCATACTGTCCTAGTAACATGATTTTAACATCGGCAGGCAAGCAGAATGTACCCCACAGCCCACATTATACTCTAAAGAAAAGACGGCGTGTCAAGCGCCCGCATTGCCTAATCAGCAATTTTA
The DNA here is from genome assembly GCA_031259515.1 of Treponema sp. GTDB lineage: Bacteria > Spirochaetota > Spirochaetia > Treponematales > Breznakiellaceae > JAIRLK01. Next base: position 1,331 of record JAIRLK010000196.1, read on the forward strand.
CATTTACCCTTGTAGGGGTACAATTCTGAGGATCAGTGACTCCTTTCCCTCCTCGAAACCGCCAAATTTGGCCATTTAGAGGCTATCTTTATAGCCCGCCCCGGCTCAAATGGCCTAAATGTAAAATTGCTAAAAACCGCGAATTCAAACATTGACAAGGCGGGGAAAATTCTTCAAACTAATAGAATATGACCCAATCTTTGGAAGATTATCTCGAAATGGTTAGTTTTCTCTCCGATGACGGGACTGTCCGGGTAACGGATATTGCCTCCCGGCTGGGAGTATCCAAGCCTTCGGTGTTGACCGCGCTTAAAACCCTGGAAGAACAGGGGCTTCTTGAGCATGAGCGGTATCGCAGCGTTACCCTGACCCAAAAAGGCATGGTCCGGGCGGCGGAGATACGCCAGCGTCATCATTTCCTGACCGCTTTTCTCCGGGATGTGGTCGGGGTGGATGACGAAACCGCCGAAAAAGACGCCTGTAAAATGGAACACATTCTTTCGGAAGCAACGTTGGAAAAAATGAAGGCCCTGATCCATGTCCGCCATAAAAAGAAAAAAGTTACTCCCCGGCCTTCATAACGTTATTTTACGTGGCGTTTGTAAACGAAGCCTTTGAAGCCTACTACCGCTCTTGTTTCGGAGCCCGGTGGGAATCTTTGCGGCAATGCCTCCTGAAAAACGCCGGGGCCGTCCCCTATACCGGAGGACGCGCCGCCCTTCTCACCGCGCCTTACCTTCTTGATCGGTCTTCCATCCTGGCGGCCCTGTCCCTCCGGCTCCCGGCGGAAGGGATCATCCTGGATGCCTGCGCCGCCCCGGGAGGCAAGTCCCTGGTGATAGCCTCCAATATGAGCGGGGAAACCCGCCTTCTGTCTAACGAGCTTTCCAGCGAAAGGCGGCGCAGGCTGGCAAAGGTTTTGGACGGACACCTGGACGCCGCCCTCCGGGAGCGGGTACGGGTTTCCGGGTTTGACGCTGCGGCCCTGGCGGGTAAAAGAAGAGAGCATGAACGGTTTGACGCCCTGCTCCTGGATGTCCCCTGCTCAAGCGAGGCCCATGTACTCCAAAACCCGGCGGCCCTGGCCCAATGGACACGCGCCCGCCCCCGGTTCCTTGCTAAACGGCAGTGGGCCCTCCTCTCGGCGGCCTTCCTGCTCCTGCGTCCCGGCGGGTCTCTGGTCTACGTTACCTGCGCCCTCTCTCCTGACGAAAACGACGGGGTGGTTTCCCGGCTCCGGGAAAAATACAGGGATGCCGTTAGCCCCGACGCGCCGGACTTTCCGGAAGGGGAAGAAACCTCTCACGGACGGCTGCTCCTCCCGGATCAGGCGGACGGCATGGGTCCCCTGTACGTGGCCCGGTTCAGGAAAGGCGTTGTCAGTCCCGGTAGTAATCAACCCGGCGGAGGAAAAGACCCTGGGGCGGCAGGGTGGGACCGGCGCGGCTCCGGTCGCCGGAACGGATGAGATCCGCCACTTCTTCCGGGGGCAGCCCCCGCTCCTCGCAGTAAAGCAAGGTTCCTGCTACGGACCGGACCATCTTCCAGAGGAAGGCGTTGGCGCGTATCTCGAACACCAGGACATCCCCTTCGATAAAAAACCAGGCGTGGGTGATGTAACGGCTCCGTGACTTGCTGGAATCCCGGGGGCTGGCAAAGACAGAACAGTCAGTCTCCCCCCTAAGCAGGCGGGCATAGTCGTTGAGGAGGGAGATCCGGGGATACCGCCAAAGCGGAAGAGCGTACCTGATTTCGTGAGGGAAAGGAGGGCGGCCCAAGATGAAGCGGTACTGGTAGGTCCGGAACTTGGCGTCGAAACGGGCGTGGAAGTCTTCGCGGGTTTCCCGTCCTTCCAGGATACGGACCTCCCGGGGGAGGAGGCTATTAAGAGCCGGAACAAAGCGGCGCCCTTCCATGCCCGCAATACCGGTGTAGAAGTTGGCCACCTGGCCGGTAGCATGGACTCCCGCATCGGTACGGCCGGAACCGGTAAGAGCTACGGGCTTCTTGTGAAGTCGTTCCAACGCGGCCTCAATGACGCCCTGAACGGTAGCGTTTTCCGGCGAACCCTGCCGCTGCCAGCCGGAAAACCCGGCGCCGTCATAGGCTATAAGGAGCCTGATGTTCCGCAGGGGACTTCGCCTGACTTCCCGGTCATCATTCATCGGTCTCGTTTAGTTCTTGACTGAGACTATTGTAGAGATGCCGGGCATGTTCCAAAAGAGGGCCCGGTTTACTTTTGGAAGCCTTGCCCAGGCCGAATATTTTCGCGATGGTACGTTTCGCATCCCCCAGGGCAGCGCGCCATTCTTCCACATCATCCCGGGCGCCGTACTTGAGCTTGAGAAGGCCGTAAAGGTAGAGCGCTCCTTCATAGGAATAATTTTTATCCGTATCCGGGCCGAATATATTGGCTGCCGACAGGGTTTCCGTACCTCGCTGCTCCCGCTGTATTGCTTCGGAATAGAAAAACTGGGCTTTCTTCTTAAAAAGCACGGCAACCCAGTCGTAATGCTGACCGGGATACTTCTCATCCATGTCTTCCAAAAGCCACCCGGTCCGCAAGGCCGCAATGCCCTGCTTAATCGTGGGGGAAAATTCTTTTGGATAAAAATCGTAACATCGGACAACAAGGTATAAAGACGCCGCCCCGCTGATAAGATTCCGGGGTTCATAAAAATCAACCTTGGGAAAAATACGCCTCACATCGGCCTTACGGCTATCCTCATCCGCAAGGACCTGGTTTTTGGCCCTTTTGGGAAGGCTGGAAAAATCCTTATCCATAGCGGCAAACCAACATCCGGGGCATACGGTGGCCGCATAAGCCAGGGGGTAAACCTCCCCGTATTTTGTGGAAGGCTGGTAAAGACGGCGAAGTTCGTCGGTAAGTTCCCCGGCAATAAGACGGCCGCTGCCCGATAGAAGCTCTTCCCGGTGGAAAGCAGTTCTGCAAACCGGGCAGACATACTTCTCTTTTGACATAAACGATAATTTTAATTCCCGGTCATCTCCACTCATTGAAACTCCTAACACGTTTCCGGCGGACGTTTACCCCGCCTCAAGAACAACCATAGCTATCGCGTTATCCCGCTCATGGGTCAACGAAAGATGTATCCTTGCGGCCCCGCATCGTTGCAGGGCCGCAAGGGCGGTCCCAAATATCCCGATTTCCGGCCTGCCGTTATGGCGATTCACCACCATGATGTCTTTCAACACTATCCCCGCAAGTCCCGTCCCCAAGGCCTTGCCAAAGGCCTCCTTCGCGGCAAACCGGGCCGCTAGGGACAGTTCCGCACCAGCCCCCTTAGCAAGAGCCGACGAAAGTTCATCAGGGTGAAAATACCGTTCAGGCAAGCCCGGTATCCTGAGCCACCGCTTTAACCGGTCAACATGAACCACATCGACGCCTATACCGACTATCATGGCTGCTCATCCTCGATCTGATCTCCGTCATTTTCCCCGTTCTCCCCGTTCTCCCCGTTCTCCCCGTTCCGGGGAACGGCCCTGACATTCACGTATGAAGGATCGCTGCGGATCAGGGTGAAAGACTGGGGGATGTCCGCCTGAACCGGCAGGGTATATACGCCGCCTTCGGTGATGCGGGAACAATCCAGGTACAGGATGTCCGTCCCGGGATCAAAGGACTCAAGCTCGCTTTGAGGCCCTTCAATGCGTATGTTCCCGGTTTCCACCGCCACCGTCCCCTCAAAGTCCTCGCTCAGACCGCGAATTCCAATAGCCAAACCTTCAAAACTCCGTATCATGATATATCGTCTAACCAGCCCCCGGAATTCGGTTATCCCATCCCCCCGGATAATCAGCAGGGGGTCCCGGTTCATGATGTGTACTGTGGCGGTAAAATCTTCGCTTCGCCCACCCAGTTCGATAAACTCGGTGAATAATTCCGAAAGGCCGCTCATAAGCCTCAGCGGGCCGTCCACCACCACCTGGGTAGGGGTCAGGGTGTAGGACACCAGCTCATATCCTCCCGCCAGCTCCCCCTGGAAACTGGGAGTCAGGGGGACATACTTGCTGATCTTCCGATCCAACTCGATAGAGACTTCCGGGGGGTCCACGCTGATTTCCAGGGGATCAACCCCCAGAGCAGTCCCCTCCCGGCGAACCTGTACCGGCGCCCGGTACACCCCTTCGGCAGTGTACCTGCTAAGGTCCAGGTAAACATCAATGTCATCCTCCAGTATGGGATAGATGCTGTTTGCCTCCCCCCGCAGAGTAACCCGGACCATACGGGGATAAGAACTGGCGGGAACCAGATTTCCGCTCATCTCTATCCGCAAGGGGGCTGAAAAAAACCGGTTCTCCAAAAGGCTTGTACGATGAAACACAAAAAGAATAACCGCCAGGGCCACTGAGAGAACCTTAACATGCCAGTTCGCGGCAATTTTGGCAAGAATTTTTCCGCTGTCCCAGAACGTCTTTTTCTTCATCATTCTTCTCTATCTACATCTACTCTGCCTGCGCAGCGTCTAAAGCCACAGCCGGCAAACCATCCGTATCGCTTTCACCAGAATCCATACCTCCCGCAGGGGTTCCGTTCGGGGCGGATCTCCGGGCGCCCCGGTCCAAAAGTTCCCTCAGTTTGCGGGTCGCCTCTATAGGGGACAGGTCGTAGTAGAGTTTCCCATCGTAGGCCAGGGAAATAGCCCCGGTCTCTTCGGAAACCACCAAGATCACCGCGTCGCTCTGTTCCGACATCCCCAGGGAAGCCCGGTGCCGGGTTCCAAAACTCTTCCTGATGTCCTGCTGTTCCGACAGAGGAAGGAAGCATCCCGCCGCCACGATGCGGCCGTTCTGTATAATCATGGCCCCGTCGTGAAGGGGGGTATCGAATTCAAAAACGGTAACTATCAGATTGGACGATAGTTCCGCGTTCAGTCTGGTTCCGGTATCGACAATGTTCCTTAGGTTGACCCGCCGGGGGAAAACCACCAGGGCGCCCCGTTTCTGCTGGGACAGGATCTCCGCTGCGGTAACCACCGCTTCAAGCTGGCCTATACGGGGCTTGCTGCCGGGCCTGAACAATTCCCCCTGCCCCAGACGTATGATGATCTTCCGCAACTCAGGCTGAAACACAATGGCTATGGCGATAAAAAGCCCCGGGGCCATCTTGTCTAAGATCCATTGGAGGGTGGTCAACTTGAATAAATACGCAACCCCGTACACCAGGGCCAACAATCCCGCTCCTTTAGCAAGCTGCGCCGCCTGGGTTTTTATCAAAAGCTCGTAGGCTTTATAGAGTAAAAACGCCAGGATCGCGATATCCAGGATAGGACGAAAAAAATCATAACCGGTCTGAAAGCGCTGAAACCATTCCATGTGTTTTATCCTGTTATAAGAAGGGGGAAGTCGCGGACTTGCTCCGCACATCCGACCCCTCTGTCCGGGCCAAGGTCCCGGCCTGCCCCCTCTACGGGGACGCTGCCCCCATAACGCCCCCGCCGGGGGGAATTATCCCCTCGGACCCCCCGGCGGTTTGGAACAGCCTCATTTGATAAAAATAACCGTTATCGTTCTTTTCCGCAATGCGCCTCATAAGCTCCCGGAATAAATTCAACACACTGGAAGCGATACCCGGACCATCAAGGCCGTTGAAACGGAGCAGTTCTTCCCGGCTGCCCTGAGCGATAAAGCCTTCCTCTACCCCCAAAACCAGGATACGGGCAGGCGAATTCCGGCGGATGGCGAGACAGGCGGCATATTCTCCAAAGCCGCCCTGGCGCATCCCCTCCTCAATGAAGACAACCATTTTGTAGCGCCTGAGTATATCGCCAAGATAGTCTTCGTCTACGGGCTTGAGAAACCTGAGGTTATAGAGGTCCGCCCCTATGCCCCGGCGGGAAAGGAGTTCCGCCGCTTCCTGGGCCTGGGGATAAAGGCCGCCGGTAAAGGCCAGGCACAGAGGAGCGTCTTCTCGGCGGATAAAGACCCCCCGGCCTTTTTCCAGGGGCAGGGAAAAGGCGGCTTCCTCAGCAGGGCAGGCGGCTTTGGGGTAGCGGATCACCGAGGGACCCGGTTCGGCCAGAGCCCAGTCCAGCATGTTCCGGAGTTCCCCGCCGCTTGCGGGGGCCAGGATGGTCATATTCGGAGCGGAACGGAAGAGGCTGATGTCGAAGAGGCCCTGATGGGTCTCCCCGTCATCCCCAACAAAGCCCGACCGGTCCAAGGCGAATACCACCGGAAACCCCTGAAGACTTATATCGTGGATAACCTGATCCGCCGCGCGCTGAATGAAGGTCGAATAAATAGCCGCTACGGGCCGCAGTCCACGGGCGGACAGCCCGGCGGCAAAGGTAACGGCGTGTTCTTCGGCAATACCCACGTCAAAGAACCGTTGAGGAAACCGGATTTTAAAGGGAGACAAGCCCGTCCCCTTCTCCATGGCGGCGGTAATCGCCACTACCCTGCCGTCACGGGCGGCCGCTTCCTGTAAAGAAGCGCTGAAGACCCCGGTAAAGGACATTCCCCCGCCGCCGGAGGAATCCCGGCTATCCCTGGCGCGTCCGGCGCTTGGGCTAATACCGCCTGACACCGAAAAAGAAGAAACCCCGTGGTAACTGCCGGGATCATCCTCGGCAAAGCCGTAACCCTTGCCCTTCCGGGTTATCACGTGGATAACCACAGGCCGACCCAGCTTTCTAACATCCCGGAACACCTGTTCCATCTGTTGGATGTGGTGGCCTTCAATAGGCCCCACATACTCGAATCCCAAGTCCACAAAAAAATTATCGGTATAAAAAACAGCTTTGACCGCCCGTTTCATACGGACCACCAGATCATAAAAGGCTTCGCCGATAATGGGCAGGCTTTTGGCCATGGCGTCAAATTTCCGGCGGAAACTCTGGTACCTGGCCTGCATACTCAGGCGGCTCAAGTATTTGGAAAGCCCCCCTACATTGGGGCCTATGGACATCTTATTATCGTTGAGCACCACCACTAAAGGGAGGGCAAGCTGCCCCGCATGAGACAGAGCTTCATACGCGAGGCCGCCGGTCAGGGCGCCGTCACCTATAACGGCCACAACCCGGCCATCTCCGCCCAGGATACGCTCTCCGGTAAGGAGCCCCAGGGCGGCGGAAATGGAGGTGGAGGCATGGCCGGTGTTGAACACATCGTGGGGGCTTTCGGAATGTTTTGGGAACCCCGCTATTCCGTTTGCCCGGCGGAGGGTCCCAAAGGCTTCAAACCGGCCGGTTAACAGCTTATGAGTATAGCACTGGTGGCCCACATCCCAGACTATCTTATCATGAGGAGACTGAAACACCCGGTGCAGGGCTATAGTCAGTTCCACGACCCCCAGGTTGGAAGCCAAGTGCCCCCCGTTCCGGCTCACGGTAGACACGATTACCTTCCGGATCTCGGCGGCCAGCCGGTTTAATTCAGCATAAGTAAGGTTTCTGATATCCTCCGGTCCCTGGATGCCGGATAAAAGCAGTTTACCCTGATGCATATAATCACCATATCCTCAATCTCGCCGCTTCTTCACGAAAAAACAAAACCGCGGTACAGGCCGCGGTTCCCCCAAAAGAACACTATTTATTCTTGTGCCGGTTTTTTCTGAGTTTCTTTTTACGTTTATGGGTTGCAATCTTTCTGAGTTTGCGCTTTCTTCCGCAGGGCACCTCACCCCCTCCTTTCTGCTCATCAACAGGAAATTTAATTCAGTATGCCCCAGGGGCAAAAAAAGGTCAAGAGGCTGCGCCTCAGGCCGCATTGCCTCACGAAAAATGTTACCGAAAAGAGGCCATGCCTCAAATTGAAAATGTTACCCAAATTATTATGAGGATGCTCAAAGGAGGGCGCCCCAATGGGGTTAAGCATGAATCAAAAACAGGTGGTAACGAGGGAATACCGGCCCCGTTATCAAAAGGCTGCAAAAAAGGAAAGCGGACGTTGCCCGGCGAATTCACCCGACTCACCGGCTGCCACCGGAAGTCCGCAGCCCGCTTCCGGCTTGTCCCCCGCCGCCTTGATCTTGCGGCCGGACACGTTGAACTGGCCGCCGGGGGTAAGGGTTTCGTTCACGACTTCGGTGGTAACGTCGATGAACTCGTCGATGCAGCCGGAGGAGTCCGCGAGGCCCTCCACCTCCACGACGATGTGTTCGGCAAGGGCGCGGAGGGGGGCGCGGGTACGGAAGCGGAAGGTTACCGGGTGCTTGCCCGTGTCGTGGCCCTCGGTTACCTTGTCGAACGTTCCGCCCACGTTGGGATGTATCGAGAAGTAGCCGGTGTTGACGGCGAAGCCGTCGCAGAGCTGGTAGGCCGCCTCGCCGAAGAACTGATGGACGTGCTCCACGAAGTCGTCGTAGCTCCCGGTAAAGCCGCCCCGGCTCTTGCCTGCCGCGCAGACCTCCTCGATAGAGAGGGATGCCTCGTTGACCGTGCGGGCGATGTACGCGCCTTCCGCGTTGGGGAGGTAGTTGGGATGGAGTTTTACCCGGACGCGGTGTAAAACCTCGTTTTCATTGTTGATTGCCATGTTAATCACTCCTAAATAAAGATAAAAGATAAGGGATATATAGATAAAAAGTAACAGACGGCGGGCGGGCGCGGGCCTTGACCGCTGTCTGTTACATACTCGCGTTAAAAACGGCACACGGAGCTTCTGCGTTTACCTCAATATTGTTCATTGGACGATGAAACTATCCGCGATGTTTCTACGTCCAGCGCCCTGAGCCTCAGTCTCCGGTTGTTGGCACTCCCGCTTGTTGAACCGGTAATTACTACTGTTGCCCCCAACATATTACCGATGCTGACAGCGGAACTATCGCTGACTTCGCCTGAAACCTGAAAGTTTTGTTCCTGTCGTATCGCTTCCAGTCCTCTCCTGTCTACCAGCGCGAAAGAAGCTCCCATTGTTGACAGGTAATGTTCCAGCTCTTCTATTATAAACTCCGCGTCTTCGTTCGTTGTGGATATGTTCAATATGGCTACAACGGCTTTATTCGGCAGTTCGTTCGCAAACTGTTCCGCCGACCGGTAAATGGCCCCTTCTATTCCCTTTGACGACGCGGTTACCTCGCGGCGCAAAGCGGTACTGTTTATAACAACATCACCTCGTACAGATACCCGCTGCCAGTCATTAACATACCATCCCAACGTTGTGAACGGATCAAACTGTAAAGCAGAAAGCGTTCCTTCCATGGTGATGTTTTTTACATCAAGAAGTCTTGTGTCATAAGAACCCGCATACTCCCTGCGGGCTATTTCCAAAAGGTTTTGATACGCCCTGTACCGGATCAAAGGCGTTATATGTATATGTAGCGGCTGCCATGATAGAAAATTCGTCTCAATACTGCCCAAAACGGTAAGTTCATCAAGGTCTTTGCTGGTCATGGGTCTGTCCTGCAAAGAAATACAGGAGGCCAAAAACATGGACAAAATAATGCCCACAAAGATGCGGCCTGTCTTTAAATTTTTCATAAAATTCCTCCATTGTTTTTCGCCGCCACGAATGACGGCGTACCCCATTTACAACGCATTGGTTTCTAATGGAGCATAACTACGCGATATACGACCCCTGTCGTATAGTCCTTAATTCTCGCGGCGGTTCCCGCAGTCAACGGCTGCTTTCCCGGAACACCTTCCGCGTTGTACGCTGTTCATGCGCGTACCGCATATCCGTCTTGTATACTTTAATGCGCCATAAACGCCTCCTTTTCCACGCCGTAAGCGCGGCGTGGAATGTAAGAAGAAAATAAAGAAGGCCGGTATGTCTCGACGGGAGACACTCCGGCCTTCTTCAAAGTAAAGATAGAAAGAGATAGAAAAAATGTAAAAAAAGTACGAATTTACGCTATCAGGGGGTTGACAAAGACTACGGGCGGCCCATAATTGCTTGCTTGCTTGCTTGCTTGCTTGCTTGCTTGCTTGCTTGCTTGC
>JAIRLK010000205.1 GCA_031259515.1 Treponema sp.
GTGGATCCTTGTCAAGGATTCGTTGCACCTATTCTCTCCGCAGAGGAGATTTCTTATGGAGTTTTTTATGAAACGCTATAATTGTCGGATGCAAAAGCCTTCCGGAATATTCGGCGCGGTGTTTTTTGCCGCAGTTTTCGTGTTTGCTTTTCTTTCCTGTAACAAGGCCCCGGAGGGCAAAGCCGAGGGAGAGACGACAGATGCAGGTACGATTATCTATTCTCATCCAAGCAATGTGGGTCCCTTGAATCCCCATCTGTATAATCCAAACCAGATGTTTGCCCAGTGCATGGTGTATGAAGCCCTTATTCAACTGAACGACGATGGCACCATAGGCCCCGCCCTGGCCGAAAGCTGGGATATTTCCGAAGACGGTACGGTGTACACTTTTCATCTGCGCGAGGATGTACAATTCTCCGATGGTGAACCTTTCAACGCGGAAGCGGCGGTCCTCAATTTTAAGGCGGTCATGGGGAACGCTGCCCGCCATGCGTGGCTTGGTATCATGGACAAGATCGAAAAATGTGAAGCCGCCGGGACCTACGATTTCCGCTTGACCTTAAACGCCCCCTATTATCCCTGCCTGTACGATCTTGCCCTTCCCAGGCCCTTCACATTCTTGAGCCCCAAATCCTTTCCCGATGACGGAGATACGTCAAAGGACATAAAAAGCCCCGTTGGAACCGGTCCCTGGAAACTGGTAGAAACAAAACTGGGGGAATCCGACCTCTTTGAGCGCAACGATTTATACTGGGGTGAAAAGCCCAAGGCAGCGCGGGTGCTGGTTAAGGTTATCCCCGATCCGGTTACCCGGGCCCTGGCCTTTGAAGCGGGGGATATTAATTTTATCTACGGCATGGGACAGGTGAACTACGATACCTTTAACCGCCTGAGAAACAGCGAAGGGGTAACCGGTACGATTTCCGGCCCCCTGGGAACGGTAAATCTCGCGCTGAACTCGGGGAAGGGCCCCACAAAAGAACTGGCTGTCCGCCAGGCAATCCAGCACCTCGTCAATAAGGAAGAAATAATTCGGGGCGTTACCCTGGGAACCCAGATAGCGGCGGACACGTATTTTGCCCCTACCATTCCCTACTGCGATGTGGGGTTAAAACCCTACCAGTATGACGGTACATTGGCGGCAAAAATTCTGGATGAGGCGGGCTGGAAGATTCTACCGGGCAAGACGATCCGCGAAAAGAACGGTACGGCCCTGGAAATTGACTTTTGCTTTATTGGAAACGATGCGGCGCAAAAAAGTATTGCCGAAGTTCTCCAGGGACAGGTGCTCAAACTCGGGGTATCCTTTAACCTGGTTGGCGAAGAAGAAGATTCCTTTTACAGCAGACAAAAATCGGGGGATTTCGGTATGATTTTCAGCGATACTTGGGGTCCTCCCTACGAACCCCACGCTATGGTTTCCTCAATGCTGCTCCCCTCCCACGCCGACTACATGGCCCAGGCGGGGCTTCCCATGAAGGCGGAACTTGACGGCAAGATCCGTCAGGTCTTTGTAACTACGGATGTGGAAGAACGTTCGACCCTTTACAAAGATATTCTGACGATCCTGCACGAACAGGCGGTGTATCTCCCTGTTTACTATATGACCATGTTTGAGGTCCACCGGACCGCGGAGATGCGGAATGTACGTTTCGCCCCCGATGTGTATCATATTTCCTTCGGCGCGATCACCCTGGAGTAACAGATGAAGAAATTTATTATCAAACGTATTCTACTGCTGATACCCATGCTCTTCGCGGTTTCCGTTATCGTGTTTGCCCTCCTCCATTTAGGGCCCAACGACCCGGCGATGAGCTACCTCAGGCTTTCGAATATACCGCCCACGGACAGCGCCCTGGAAGACGTACGGCGGGAATTAGGCCTTGACAAGCCCCTGGTCGCCCAGTATTTTACCTGGATTTCCCGGGCCCTCCACCTGGATTTCGGCATATCCTATGTAACCAAGGCGCCGGTAACGAAACATCTTTTACACTATCTACCGAATACGCTCTATCTGACGGCGGTCTCTGTCCTTCTTATGATAGCCCTGAGCCTGCCGGCGGGCATGGCCGCCGCGAAGTATCATGGAAAGTGGCCGGATAACCTCCTGCGCATCGTGTCCTTCATCGGGGTTTCCCTGCCGAGTTTCTGGTTTGCCTTTCTGATGATATTTTTGTTCGCCATGAAGCTGAAGTGGCTGCCCACGCTCGGCATGGGAGGGCTGCGTCATGTAATAATGCCGGCCTTCTCCGTCGTGCTCATGTCAACCTGTATCAACGCCCGCCTGCTGAGGGCCAATATGCTGGAACAGATGCATACCCGCTATGTGTCCTATGCGCGGCTGCGCGGCGTCCGCGAATCCCTCATCACCCAACACCATGTCTTAAAGAATTCTTTCATTCCGGTGCTTACCGCTATGGGTATGCATCTGGGGGAAATCCTCGGCGGCGCGGTGGTGGCCGAAGTGATATTCGCGTGGCCCGGCGTTGGGCGTTACGCGGTCTCCGCTATTAATAACCGGGATTTTCCGGTGATGCAGTGCTTCATTCTGATGATGACCGTGATATTCGTGCTGTGCAATCTGATTATCGACATTCTGTACGCGGCCCTGGATCCGAGGATCCGCTTTGGAGAAGGAGGAATTTCCCATGCATGATACTAAAACAATCCCCGGCGGGCCCGCTGTCCACGGTCATACAAAAAGCGCCGCCCGTGTACCGGTCCCGCTTTTTGCGTCCCGAATCGTGCTTGCCCTCTTGATCATTATGGCGCTTGCCGCCCCCCTCCTATCGCCCCATGACCCCTATGCGATAGATGTGGATGACCGCCTTGCCCCTGCCAGTCTTAGCCACCTCTTGGGGACGGACCATTTGGGACGGGATTTGCTCTCCCGCCTCATCTGGGGTACCCGCACCTCCCTGGGCGCGGTCGCTTTTATTGCCGTGATTATTATACTCTTCGGTTTTACCTTTGGGGCACTGTCCGGTTTCGCGGGAGGCATCGTCGATACTCTCATCATGCGCCTCTGCGAGGCTTTTATGACCTTTCCCACGTTTATTCTGGCCCTTTTCCTGATCGGCATCTTCGGTACCGGAATGACCAACGTGATTCTCGCCATCGTGCTCACCCACTGGGCATGGTACGCCCGCATTGTCCGGGGTATGGTGCTCAACCTGAAAAACCGGGACTACATTCTGGCGGCCCGGGCGGCGGGGGGCGGCAGGTTTCGCATCTTTGTCCGCCACATTGCCCAGCCGGTCTTTGCCCAGCTTTTCATCCTGGCGACCTTGGATCTGGGCCACATGATGCTCCACGTTTCCGGCCTCTCCTTCCTGGGACTCGGCATACAGCCGCCGTCCCCCGAATGGGGCTGTATGATAAACGACGCCCGCCAGCAAATCTGGACCAATCCGCAGTTGGCGGTGATTCCGGGGATGATGATCTTTCTGACGGTGTTGGCTTTTAATATTCCGGGGGATTACCTTCGGGATAAACTTGATCCGGCGCTGGTACAGGACGAAGGAGGCTGTTGATGACGAATGATACCGGACCGGGCGGAGGGACCTTTGCGTTGGAGATTGAGAACCTCAATATCCATGCCCATACAACCGGAAAGACCCTTGTGGACGGGGTATCCCTCGCCTTGCGCCGGGGAGAAATTCTTGCCCTCGTCGGCGAATCCGGCTGTGGCAAGACGATGACGGTTTCTGCGGTCATGGGCCTGCTTCCTCCCGGGGTGCATAAAGCATCGGGGAATATACGGATCCTGGGCGAGAACACGGCGGAGTGGAGTTCCGAACAGTATCGCAACATACGGAACGAGCGGGTCAGTATCGTGATGCAAAACCCAATGAGCGCCTTTGACCCGGTGCTTACTATTTTTTCCCATTTTTCGGAAACCATGGTTTCTCACGGATACGATGGAAAAAAATCCCGGAGTACCGCGATGGAGGCGTTACGGGAGATGGGCTTTGGCGAACCCTCGGTGATCCTCGATCTGTATCCCTTTCAGATGAGCGGAGGTATGTTGCAGCGGGTGATGCTGGCAATCGCGCTTCTGTCTCACCCGCCGGTCATTATCGCGGATGAGGCCACCACCGACCTGGATCTCGTTTCGCAGAAAAGAATACTCATTCTGCTTAAGGACTATTCGAAAAAAAATGACTGCGCGCTCTTGCTGATTACCCATGATTTTGGGGTTGCCGCAAGCCTTGCGCAAAAGATAATTTTGATGAAGGAAGGGAAGATCGTGGAATCGGGGGAGGTGAAAGATTTTTTTGATAATCCAAAGAGCGACTATGCGCGGAACCTGCTCTTTTCTCATCGCGCATTGTATACGGAACGCTTTAGGAGAATAAAGGAGGTCATAGAGGCATGACAAAACAAAGTACGATGAAACTTATCGAACTAAAGGATGTACGGAAATCCTACCGGCAGGGAAAACTTTTTGAGAAGGGCCGTACTGTTGAAATTCTGCAAGGGATAAATCTCTCGATATACAGCGGGCAATGCCTGGGCCTTTTAGGGGAATCAGGCTGCGGAAAAAGCACTACGGCCCGTATTGCTCTGGGGCTTGAAAGAAGTCAGGGCAGCGTTCTTTATAAAGGCGAAGATATTTGGGAGATGGATAAGGCTGCATACCGGGTGTTCAGGCGGAACGCGCAGGTTGTTTTCCAAAACTCCCAGGGGGCGGTAAATCCACGTTTTCGCGCGTGGGAAATCGTTACGGAGCCCCTTTCGTATCTGGAAAATCTGCCCAAGGAAGGGCTTCGTTCCCGGGCTCGGGAGCTTCTGGAACAGGTAGGCATCGCGGGCGGTGCAATGGATAAACTGCCCTCACAGTTCTCCGGCGGCGAACTCCAGCGGATCTGCATAGCCCGGGCCATCGCGCCCAAACCTGAATTCATCGTGCTGGATGAGGCGGTGAGCGCACTGGATATGCTGAACCAAAGCCTTGTCCTGGACCTTATCGCTCAGCTTAAGCATGAAACCGGAGCGGCTTTTCTCTTTATCTCGCATGATTTGCGGGTGCTTCTTAAAATATGCGATTCCCTTGCGGTCATGCAGGGAGGCTGTATAAGTTCCCGTATGGAAGATCTGTCCGGCTCGGAAAAAACGGAGAGCGCATCTGATCCCGCATTCAGGGATCTGGCCTTCGCGGTTTTACCCTCCGAACCACAGAGTGCATAAAGAGGTGCCGTGATAATACGGAACATTTGCCTTCCATGGCGCATAGAATTTTTTTATAAGGAGTGTAAAAAACGTTTATATAGAAAGGCTAAAAGATTATGCTATTCTGAAAATGTTGAAAGGGAGTAGTTGTAAAATTCAAAATCAACATACTGGCGGATAAGTCCGCCTGGTTTTGAATCCCTTGTGGATAACGAGACTTTTAACATGGTTTTTCCTTTTCTGGAAGAATTGTGTTAGAAGTCTTTTTTTATAGTTGAATAACACAGAGAGAGGTGCGTTATTATGAGTTTGTTCGAAATTGTCCTTATTGCCATAGGCTTGGCAATGGACGCATTTGCCGTGTCAATTACTTTGGGCTTGTCTACAAAGAAACCAAAACTAGGGGAGATAATGATTCCCGGTGTATATTTTGGTTTTTTTCAGTCCCTCATGCCGGCGATTGGATATTTTGCGGGAATATTTTTTGTGAGTAAATTTGAGGATCTGGATCACTGGATTGCCTTTGTCCTGCTTGGATGTATCGGCGGGAAAATGATAAAGGACAGTTTTTCAAAGAAAGACGGGGAGGAAAAACATGATAAAAGTTCTTTTGGATTTATAAAAATGCTGATCTTAGCCATTGCTACCAGCATTGACGCACTGGCCGTGGG
>JAIRLK010000215.1 GCA_031259515.1 Treponema sp.
ACGGCGCTTTCGTCAACCAGTATACGGATTACATGGAATGCCGTATCGGGGGCAACAAGCTATAAAATTTATTCTCCCGAAACCTCAGGTTCTGCCTCTAATTTTGTTGAGCTGGATACAAGCACAACGAATTCTTACACTGATAATTATCTGAGGGCAGGTCAAACTTGGTATTACAAGGTGTCTGCGGTTAATAGCGCTGGTGAAAGCGCTCAGTCGTCATCCGTATCCGCGAAAACACCATCTTCCGGGGGAAGCGGCGGTAACACTGGCGGTGGCGGAACGACAACATCCAAGCCAAACGCACCTTACGGAAGCCCGAGCATAGATGCCGAAACCTCAAACAGCCTCACGCTTGAATGGAACGCCTCGCTAAACGCAACCGGCTATAAGCTCTACCGTTCGTCAAGCATCTCATCTTCTTTTGTTGAGGTGTACTCCGGTTCCGCAACAACCTTTAGGGATACCGGGGTGATTTCGGGGGTAACATATAATTACAAAGTTACCGCCACAAACAGCGCGGGGGAAAGCGGTTATTCAGACGTATTCACCTATATGAAACAGTAGCAACGGCAGGTAACACCGAACACACGCCGGGCATTTTGGGGGGAGGGATGAGTCCCGCCAATTTCGGCGCAAAGTACCGGGGGCTGCCTCACGCAGCCCCAAAACACTCAATTTCCCGCGCCAGGGAAGGCGCGGCGTGACGACAAGTATATCATACCTTCCTTGCCTACAGAAAAATAACCGCCGATGCCCTGGGTTCTTCATTGACCCTCTTGACGTAATGTTTACGTGAACCTATAGACTACAGGGCGGATTTCGGAATTACGTTGAATTACGTTCATGAGGATTCATGATACCGGTTATTACCGAAGTCTTCTCTACAAAACCATGAGTAAGGAGCATTGCGTATGAAAACCATCACGCTGGGAGCATCGGGTCTTGAGGTTCCGGTTATCGCCGTAGGATGTATGCGGATTAACGGGATATCCAGGACGGAAGCCGAAACCTTTGTCAAAACCGCCCGGGAAGTGGGCGCCAATTTCTTTGATCACGCCGACGTATACGGCGGCGGAACCTGCGAATCCATCTTCGCGGAAGCGATAGGGATGAGTCCCGCAGTCCGGGAAACGATACTTCTCCAAACGAAATGCGGTATCAGGCCGGGGATCGCCTTTGATTTTTCCAAAGACCACATCCTCAAATCCGTTGACGGCAGTCTTATGCGGCTTAAAACCGACTACATCGACGTACTGTTGCTGCACCGCCCCGACGCACTGGTGGAACCCGAGGAGGTGGCGGAAGCCTTCGATATATTGCACACGTCGGGCAAGGTACGGCACTTTGGGGTGTCGAATCAGGGGCCGGCGCTGATCCGGCTCCTGCGAAAGTATGTCAAACAGCCCATCGTGGCAAACCAGATGCAGCTTTCCATCACCAATGCCGCCATGATTTCCCAGGACCTTCACGAGAACATGCTTGACGACGCGGCGGTGGACCGGGACGGCGGCGTTTTGAATTTCTGCCGCCTGGAAGACATTACGATTCAGCCCTGGTCTCCCTTTCAGTACGGTTTTTTTGAGGGAGTATTTTTAGGGAATACGAAGTTCCCCAAACTTAACGCGAAGCTCGACGATATTGCGAAGAAGTATTCGGTGTCCAGTACCACTATCGCGCTGGCGTGGCTGCTCCGGCATCCCGCCGCCTTCCAGCCTGTTACCGGCACGATGAATGCCGGACGCCTCAGAGACTGCGCGAAAGCGGCGGACATTGTGCTGACCCGTGAAGAATGGTACGAAATCTACTTAGCGGCGGGTAATACCTTACCCTGAGGTTTTTTAATAGTCGCGGCATAAAGGGAATTGATCACTCCCAGGATTGCGCTCATGGAGAAAAGTACCTCTATGCCGGCTATCTTCCATAACCAGCCGCCCAGAAGGGCGATAATAATACTGATAACATGGTTCACCGACACCCCCGTAGACAGGGTTGCGGTAATTTCTTCCGGTCCGCTGGCTATGTCCTGAACATACACGTTGCTGGCCATGCTGGCCAGGGACACGATGGAATCCAGAACGTAGTTGACGCAGACCACGATAAAAGCGATGGGTACCGGAAAAAGCCGGTGGGCGAATCCGTAAAGCAGGCAGACAACGATAAGAATCAGGGTATCGGCGACCATGACGACCTTATACCCCAGCTTGTCAATGAGCCGTCCCATGAGGGGGCTCAACGCGAAACCAAACACGGCGCAGACGGCCAGGAGCATGGAAATAATCGAAGTATCGGCGCCGTAGTGCAGGATGAGTACATACGGCGCGAAGGTGATGAAAATCTGTTTACGCGCGCCGTAAAAGACTTCCAGCATATAAAATTTGGAGAATTTTTTCGCAAAGTAAAAACGCCGGCGTCCGGCTTTGACCGGGGACTCCCGCAGGGCTAAAACCGTTATCGCCGCTCCTATCATCAATATCCCGGAAAGGGCAAACACCGATTTGAACCTGAGTAAATCGGTCCGTTCGAATCCGAGGCGGGCGAACACAAAAAACAGGATCGTAACAATCACAAAACCCGCGATGTTTCCCACATTACTGATAGCCGTTGTGATCCCCAAAGAAGCGCCCCCCTGGTTCCGTTCCGCCAGTTCCAGAGAGATGGTGCTGCGTACCGGCATGATGATATGTTCACCAAAACTGAAAAGCACCATGTTGGCAACGACAATGATTTTACCGGTCCCGCTCAGGAGAAGCCCAAAAATACCGGCGGCCATTATACAAACGCCTATCTTAAATATCCGGCTTTCGGAGAACCGGTACAGCGCGGCCAGGATAAGAATCACCAGGAGTCCCGGAATTTCCCGAAAAAACTCCACGATTCCCCGTTCAAAAGCGGAAATGTGTACGATCTCCGCCAGATAGTTATCCTGAATCCCCCGATACAACCCATAAGCCACGCCGGAAAGAACCAATACGCTTAAAAACCGCCCGAATTTAACGCCGGGACGGTAAACAACCCGGAAAACAGCGGGAATGCGTGATTTTTTATTCTGGGGTGCATCCCCGCCGATAATCCGCATGTTCCTTTCAAACGAAAGAACTGTCTTGAGACTTTCTTCCTGCCCGGGGTTTCCGGACAGCCTTTGCTTCCGGCTGCTTCTTGTCGGCAGCCTTTCTGCCTGTAGTTTTCGTGCCGCCGGAGGCGGGAGCTTTCTTTCCGGCCGCTTTATCCGCGGCTTTTTTCGGAACCGGTATTTTCTGCGCCTTGGGAATCCGTTTTAACTCGTCCTGAAGATCCGGGTCTTTGGCCAGCTCCGCAAGACTGTAAGCGGTCTGCAGATCAACCCAGTATTTGACCGGCTTTTCAAAATACTTTTCCAGTTTAAGGGCTATTTCAAGACTGATCTTCAGCCTGCCGTTGACGAGCTGCCTGATAGCGGAAGGACTAAGGCCAATATCCGTCGACAGTTTTGAGACAGGAATACCGTACTTATCAAGGTACTGTTCCTTGAGTACGGTTCCAGGTACAAGGATTGTTTGCTTTGCCATAAAAATCTCCTGATAAGAAATATATATACCCATAGTATAGTTTAAATCAATAAATTATGCTAGTACATTTGATCGTTTTTTTTCCCGGCGTGGAATTTTTTGCCGCTTTTTGTTTTTTAGGCAAACCCGCTTGCCGGTATCTTCGCGGGACAGGAGATCGCGTACAGCGATCCAAAAATCGCGTCAAACACCCCCGGCAAAGCTGGGAGGCTTGTTGTGGTGAACCGCCTAAAGGCGGTTTTGGTTGTCATCTGTCTTTGAACATTTCCAGTTGATCCAACCGTTTGTCCTCGGCTTCCTGTTCCCGGATATATCGCTTGATAACCTCCTCTTCCCGTCCTCCCGTTGATACGAAATATCTCCCCGCCCAGAAATTCTGTCCTGTTATTCACACCTGTTATTCACACAGCGGGATTTTTACCTTGACAAATAAAATATATGAGCATAAACTATTGAAAATTTTAGATTTTACGGCGGGAAAAAATAATGGTTTCGTTTGATAACCTTATCGTATCCAACATCTTATCCAACACATTTTGTATTACCCTTCCACGGTAAAAGGAGAAAACGATGAAACACGGAAAACAAAGAATGCGGTACGTTTTAGGTATCGCTCTTGTCTGCGCCGCAGTATGCGCGTTTCAGGGATGCGGCGGTCAGAAAGTTTACGCCCAAACACAAGGGATCGCGGCGCAAACGCCCCAGCCTCAAACCGGCAGCCCTGCGAAGGTTTACTTTACCAGCGACATCAGCCCGGCGGGGCTCCTGGCGGTCTATAATGCCCTTGGGCAAAAACCGGACAATGCAAGCGTTGTCTCCGGCAAGGTGGCGGTAAAAATCACTACCGGTGAATCGCCTAACAGCAACCATCTTAAGCCCGCTTTGATAAAAGATCTCGTACAGTCCGTAAACGGCACACTCGTTGAATCGAACACCGCTTACGGCGGGAGGCGGGCAAGTACGGCGGTACATAAACAGACCGCGCGGGATCACGGTTACACGGCGATAGCCGATGTTGATATTCTGGACGAAAACGGCTCGATAAGCCTCCCGGTGCGGGGCGGATCACGGCTGCGGGAAAATTTTGTCGGCAGCCATTTCACGAATTACGATTACTTTATCGTCCTTTCCCATTTTAAGGGCCACACAATGGCCGGCCTTGGCGGGGCAATCAAAAATATTTCCATCGGTATTGCTTCATCGGAAGGTAAAGCATGGATACACAGCGCCGGAAGAAGTAAAACTAATCCCTGGAGCGGGGAGCAGGACGCCTTTCTTGATTCTATGGCCGAAGCGGGAAAATCCGTTGTTGACCGGTTGAGCGGCAAAATCCTCTATATTAACGTGATGAACCGCCTGTCCGTTGATTGCGACTGCAACGGCAACCCCGCCGAGCCGGATATGCACGACATCGGTATTCTTTCATCTCTTGACCCCGTGGCGCTGGACCAAGCCTGTGTTGACCTTGTGTATGCCGCGCCGGACGGAAGAAGCCTCATACGGCGCATGGAGTCCCGCAACGGCCTGCGAACAATCGACCACGGAGCGGAAATCGGCCTGGGCAGCAAGGCGTATGAATTGGTAAAATTAAATGAGGCTGTTTCAAAACTTTAGTTTTGGAACAGCAACCGTTAAAAAACGCGGTTTTGCAAGGCCTTAGCCTGAAAAACCGCAAGAGCCGGGTTCAAAACCGTGCGCGTTTAGCGCACAGTCAATTAGTTTTGGAACCGGCTCAAATGGCTGAACGAAAAGTTTGCGGGGCTTTGGGCTTTTAATGGGCTGGGTCCAAAATGGCATGAGCATGGGTTCCGCCGCCGCCTTTATGATAACCGGTCCCGCCACAAATATTACCGGCCTTGGAGCGGTAATATTTGTGGCGGGGGTGAAAAATTTTATTCTCTATGTGTTGAGCGGGCCGGCAATAGATTATGTGTTTAGAGCCGGGTGATTACAGAAAAAACAATATGCGCCTATGCCTGCCGCATAACCGGAGACACCGCTCCGCAGGGCGGGTATTCCCGTCGATTCAGGCTCATGCCGGTAAGCCGGACATTCCCGGTCATCTCTATCCGCCGCTTGCGGTAACGGGCCTTGTTCCCCGCTGTCAATTCCATGTTTTTTGTTTCCTTTTTGGTTTCTCAGGCTAGTATATTGTATAGTAAGGGCCTTTGGATTGTTATAGGTATGATCATTGGCTTAAAGGCGAGGAAGCGCTGGGCGTTTCGCGTCTATGGGGAGGCATGTATCCCCGGAAACTCGGGAGCGGCGGACTCCTTTGGGTTTCAACCCCCGGCCGTTAGCGTTGCGGGGAAATACGGAAAAGCCCGAATAGGGTTTCTGGAGTGCGGAATGGAATCAAATCAACCGGAAAAACACACAAACAGCGGGAATAGTCCGGCGAAAGGCGGGCCTAATCTTTTCAACTTTCTGATCGTTGGGATCATCATCACCTTCGCTCTGAACATCTTTATCGGAAATATGATGTCAAGCCGGAAAGTTCAGATCGAATACGGGCAGTTTATCCAACTGGTTGAGGCCGGGGCGGTCAAACAGGTACGGATAGAATCGGATCAGATCGCCTTGACCCTTAAAGACGGGACCGAGGAGTCGGTAGTCCGGAATATACTGCGGCTCCCCGAACTTGCGCCCCTTCCCATGTCGGAACAGCCTTCCGGGTTTTCCTTTGAAAAAGCCCGGGAAGTGATGGAACGGAACCTGGTGTACTATACCGGACGTTTGGAGGATCCTCTCCTGACGGAACGGCTCATCAAGAACGAAGTCGCCTTCTTCCGGCCCATTGTTCAGTCTAACCCCATCATGAATTTCATTTCCAGTTGGATATTCCCGCTCCTCATTTTTTACGTAGTCTACTATTTTATCATGAAGAATTTTTCGCAGCGTCTGGGCGGCGGTCTTGGGGGTATGATGAATGTGGGGAAGTCCAGGGCGAAAATTTATGACCTGGAGAAAAACACCGGCGTCTCCTTCGATGATGTAGCCGGCCAGGACGAGGCTAAAGAGAGTCTTACGGAACTGGTAGATTTTCTTCACAGCCCGGAGAAGTACCGGAAGATTGGCGCCATCCAGCCCAAAGGCGCGCTGCTGGTAGGCCCTCCCGGAACGGGAAAGACCCTGCTCGCCAAGGCGGTGGCCGGAGAAGCCAAGGTCCCGTTCTTTTCACTTTCGGGTTCCGAGTTTGTGGAGATGTTCGTCGGCGTCGGGGCAAGCCGTGTCCGGGATCTCTTTGAACAGGCCGCCAAGCATGCCCCGTGCATCATCTTTATTGATGAGATTGACGCCATAGGCAAAAGCCGGGACAGCCAGATGGTTGGCGGTAACGACGAGCGGGAACAGACCTTGAATCAGCTTCTTTCGGAGATGGACGGCTTTGATTCTTCCAAAGGCATCCTGATTCTTGCCGCCACGAACAGGCCGGAGATCCTGGATAAGGCCCTGCTCAGGCCCGGGCGTTTTGACCGCCGGGTCATCGTTGAAAAGCCGGACCTGCCCGGAAGGGAAGCCATTCTGAGAGTACATTCCAAAAAAGTTATCCTGGATAGCTCGGTAACCCTCCGGGAGATAGCCCTGGCCACAAGCGGCGCTACCGGCGCGGATCTGGCCAACATGGTGAACGAGGCAGCCCTGAGGGCCGTGCGCCTGGGCCGTACTCAGGTGAGCCAAGGGGACCTTATGGAAGCGGTGGAGGTGGTCATTGCCGGAAAAGAGAAGAAGGACCGTATCCTTAACCCCCAGGAAAAACGGACGGTCGCCTTCCATGAGGTGGGCCACGCCCTGGCCGCGGTCTTTCAGTCGAACCAGCAGGACGCCCAGCCAGTCCAGAAGATAACGATAGTGCCTCGTACCATGGGTACCCTGGGATACACCATGAACATGCCCGAAGAGGAACGTTACCTCATGACCAAGTCGGAACTCCTTTCCCAGATAACCACCTTACTGGCGGGCCGGTCGGCGGAGGAAGTCGAGTTTGGCGAGATGAGTACCGGGGCTTCCAACGACATAGAGCGGGCCACTAAGCTTGCCCGGAGCATGGTAACCCAGTACGGCATGAGCGATAAGTTCGGCATGATGGGCCTTGAAAGCGTCCAGAGCCGGTACCTGGACGGCCGGAACGTGTCCACCGTATCGGAAGCCACCGGCGCGGATGTGGACAAGGAGGTCTCCCGAATCATAGACGAGTGCCACGACAAGGCGATCCGGCTCCTGCGGGAAAACAAAGACAAGCTTGAGGAAATAGCTGCCTTCCTCATTGAGCGGGAGACCATTACCGGGGTGCAGTTCATGGATATTCTCAAGGATAGAAAGACAGCCTAAGAGCGGATTTGGAGTTTCCGGGGTTTTGCGGGGAGCAAAGCTCCGTAGCCTCCGCCGCCTAAAATATAGGGTAATGAGGCTTCCCCAAAACTTCAGTTTCGGGAAAGCCTCTCATGTATAAATGAAATCCAGTTTTATCCAGTATCTTGAGTTTTTACCTCGTTTATGCCATTCTGAAGTGAGCCTGTTCCAAAACTAAGTGACGGTGCGCTAAACGCGCACGGTGCGAACCGGAGGTTCGAGAACAGGCTCTGGGAAAAACCGAACAAAAGCCCGTTTTTTCCATTAAATCCACGGAAGCTGTTCCAAAAACTGAAGTTCTGGAACAGCCTCAAGTAATTCAATTTTAGGAGCAAGACAAGTTCATGTCCTTTCAGTTTGATTCACTTCGATTAAAAAAACGGATCGCCGAGGCTCTTGAGAAGACATATAACCAGGCGGATCCAAAACTTTTGAGCCAATACCGTTCACTTTTTAAAAAAGAAGTTTCTTTTTTCAGGCGGTCTTATTTTACCGCGTATTTGCTTATGGAGATGGACCAGGGGGAAGACGGAAAATCCGGCGCTTTTCGGGAGAGAAATTCCCGTAAATTTCAGAAAACAGCTCTGGAAAAGGATGGGGGAAACCGGCAGGAAAGCCGCAAGGCTCTGCCGGAAGAAGGGTCTGTCCGGCTTTTTATCAGCATAGGAAGGGGCAGGCGGGTGTTTCCCCGTGAAATTTTAGGGCTTATCGCGTCAAAGACTTCGGTATCCAAGGACGATATCGGGGCTATTCGTATATTTGATAACTATTCTTTTATTCAGGTCAGGACCACGGCGGCGGATGAGATAATCGAAACCCTTAACGGAAAAACTTTTCGGGGCCGGTCCCTGGTGGTCAATTATGCCCGAACCCGTAAAGATGACGCGGAAGCGAGGTCGGCGGAGGAAGGGGCGGACGGTCCCGGTTTTTCCGCCGAAGCGGGCCGCAACGGCGATACGGCGTTTTTCCCGGAAGACGGGGATTACCAGGAAGAAGAACCCGGCGGAGAAGAAAAAGGGGATAGGTCATTAGCTCAACAGGACGATGATCGTCCCGATAAAGAAGGTATTTAGGCTAATCCCCACAAGCAGCGCAACCCAGGAAATAATTTCCAAAATATACGCCAGGCGGGTAAAATTCCTGGCCAGCTTTTCGGGATTTCCCGGTATGGCCCCGTAGATGGCAAACACGTCGCGGGGTTCGCAGGGGATACCCGCCGCCCCGTTCTCGCCGTCTTGGGGGACAGTCCCGCACAGGTACCAGCCGTGATGTTTGTCCGCCGTCTTTTCGGGGATAAGCAGGGGGAGCGTCCGGTTTTCTATGGCGGCCTTCGCTTCGTCGGGCAGAACATCACAATAGACGCCCATGTAGAGTTCCCCGTCAGGAAGGAAGCCCGTGCTGCTAGGAGCCTGATTAGACGGCAGGTATTTCAAGGGGAGCCGCGCCAGATCCCGGCAGGCCCTATAGACCCGGGCCTGCCACCAGAGCCGTTTATACAACACGGTCAGCGCAAAGCCCGGCGGTATCATGGGGAGCAGGGGGATGAACAGGGCGAAAAAGGCCGTTAATACCGTAAGTTTGAAGGCGGGCCGGTTCAGGAAGTTCAGGGCTATCAGGAGCTGGGAGAAGGCCCCCAGGATAAAAGCATAGGGGGTGATGAAGTTCCAGTATTCGTTGCCTTTCCGTCCCGCCCGTATGGTCCGGGCGGTAAGGGAACGGTCCGGTCCGTCGTAGAAGATGACCAGCAGGGGATTGTCCCGTTCAGAGACGAAGGTCAACCGGTTATCCTGGGGTAACAGCGCCCCTCCTACAAAAACCCTGGCCCCTTCGGTAAGGGCGGTAACCTGGTTCCAGTTGATGCGGGCCGGGGTTTCCTTACCGGGGTCGAAGCCCCCGGTAAGTTCATCTTTTTCCTGCATGGGCAGCACATAGGTATGAGAGCCGGCTAAAGAAACGGGAAGGGTAAGATCATCGTTCCGTATCCACAGGGTATGCCCGTCGGTAACCGATTCAAACCCGCCTATGAAACGGTACAGCCCTCCCTCGCTCCGGCGGTACGCGGCGTAATCCAGAAACGGTTCGAGCCTGAGATCATCAAAACGCCGGCGGAAAACCCGCCACTGGTGGCGGTTCACGAAGGCTCCGGCTACCGGGACCAGGCCGTACCAGAACACCGCGAGACCGATGATTACTAGCAAATCTGAAAGCCGCAGGGTATTATTCCTCCATTATGAACGAAAATCGGAATGAACATCGAAACGAAGGCTGTCTGAAACCTTTGGTCCTGGGAGCTATTGGCACTAATTGTTACATTCTGCCCTTGGATGAATTCACCCCGCCGGCTGAATCCGCCGGTTCCCCTCCGGGGGATGCCTCGCGGCCCTGCGCGGTCATCGATCCCGGCGCCCAAGCGCCGGTTATTATAGCACGAATGGCGAAATTAAATCTCTATCCCCGGTACATCCTGCTGACCCACGGCCACTTTGATCATGTCGCCGCCCTGCCGTATCTGGCGGAAGCCTTTCCCCAGGCAATTATCGCCATACATACGAGAGACGCCGCCTATCTGGGGGAAGCATCCTATTCCGTTCACCAGGAAAGCTTTGCCGCTGCGGGAGACGCTTCCTACGTGGACCTGTTCTGGAAAGACATGCCCCCTCCCGGCCTCCTCCTTGAGGAGGGGGACAAGGCCGGCCCCTTCACGGTCCTGCACCTGCCGGGACATACCCCCGGTTCAGCGGGATTCTACCTGGCGGACCAAAAGCTTCTCTTTAGCGGGGACACCCTGTTTCAGGACGGGTACGGACGCACGGACCTTCCCGGCGGGGACTGGAAGAGCCTCCGGCACAGCCTGGAACGGCTTATGGCTATGGACGAGGACATCAGAGTGTTCCCCGGTCACGGCCCGGCCACGGCCCTGGGAGTTTGCGGGATTTTTCTCTAAAACGGGACCGGAGCGAGGAGCCTCGCAAACTCCTTATCCTGTCTTTGCCAGGACCTCGGAGATGTTGGAACACCAGTCCCCCAGCTTTTCAATGCGCTTGACCAGATCGATGAACAGGAGTTCCGTCTTGACGTTCTCTCCGGCTTCGATGCGCTTGCGGCCCATCTTCCGCAGTTTGTCCCGGGATTTGTCGATCCTGCTCTCCAGACCCCGTGCGTAGAGGATCTGCTTCAGGGTGATACGGCTGCCAAGCTGTTTCCCAACAAAGTCCAGGAATTCCTCAACCAGGCCCACGTAGGGCGCCAGGGCCGCCATCTCCTTTTCTTTGAAAATCAGGTCCTTTTTCACGCTCCGTTCCAGGATAAGGCTGATGCTGTAGCAGTCATCGGTCATGTCCTCAAGGTCCGCTATGATGCGCAGGAGCATGGACACCTTCTGGTCCGAATGACGGCTTAACTGCTGGCGGGTACACTCTATAAGGAAGCGGGTGAGTTCTTCCCGCATTTCATCGGCGGTTTCTTCCTTTTCCTGGAGGTCCGTGATCAAGGCGTTTACCACCGCTTTCCTATCCTCGGCTTGTCTGAGGGAACTCAGCGCCGAGCTGGCCTGGGCAAACATGGAGGAGGCGATGCCCGCCATGTCCCGGATTTCCTTCTGCGCCCTGAGTATGTTGAGTTCCGGGCTGTTCTGAATGGCGCCGGAACTGTATTCCAACTTGTAGGGCTGGCGGGTTTTGGGTTCCTGGCCAGGCTTCTCTTTTATAATAAAAGAAACCAGCGCGGCAAACTGATGTACAAAGGGCAGAAACACCAGGGTGCAGAATACATTGAAGACCGTGTGGAACATGGCAAGGTGGGATGCTATGTTGGGCCCGCCGGAGGAACCGGGGGTAATACTATCCACCAGGAGGAGAAGGGGCCTGAAGAAGACCAGGGCCACGATGCTGCCCGCCACGTTGAAGAATACGTGTACCAGGGCGGTTTGCCTGGCTGCGGTTTTGGTCCCTATGGCCGCCAGGATCGCGTCTATGGTGGTACCGATATTGGCGCCCAGGATCATGGCGGCGGCCATTTCAAAGTTGATAACCTGCCCAAAGGCCAGGGTTATGATCAGCGTGACGGTACCCGCCGAAGAATGCATCAACAGGGTTACGACGGTACTGACGGCAACGGCGATAAATACCGACACAAACCCCAGGCCGGAAATCTTTTGGATAAAGCTAAGGGATTCGGGATCAACGGCGGGCAGCGCGCCGGTGAGGAACTGAAGGCCCAGGAAGATGAAGCCGAAGCCTAAAAAGACCATTCCCAGGTCCCGGTGCTTCCACTTAATAGCCCCCATGATAAACCCAACCCCTACCGCGGGAAGGGCTATGGCGGCAATATCAATTTTGAAACCGATAAGGGATACGACCCACGCGGTGGTTGTAGTTCCGATATTGGCCCCCATGATCACCCCTATGGACTGGGTGAGGGTAAGGAGCCCGGCATTTACAAAGGACACTACCATTACGGTAGTCGCCGAAGACGACTGGATTATGGTGGTAACCGCCGCGCCGGTAAGCACCCCGATAAACCGGTTTTTTGTCATGAAGTTCAAGGCCCGCTGCAACCTATCTCCGGCGGCTTGCTGGATACCGTCGCTCATGACCTTCATTCCATACAGGAAAAGACAGAGTCCTCCGGTAATCCGGAACAGAATTCCTACGTATTCCATAACTGCCAGTATAACGGAAACGACGGATACTTTATAGCCGTTTTCATACGCGCCGGGCTGCCGGGCTTTACAGGTTCGGCCTTTCCGGGTAGATTTTTTAATCATGAAGAAGATTGCCCTTACGGGGATTAAACCCACCGGAATTCTCCACATCGGAAACTATTTTGGGGCCATCAAGCCGGCCCTGGAACTGGCAAAGGAATACGACGCCCGGTACTTTATCGCGGACTATCACGCCCTTAACAGTATAAAGGACCCCAAAGAGCTGTCGGCCAATATCCGTCAGGTTGCGGCAGGCTGGCTTGCCGCGGGACTTAACCCCGAAGAGACGATTTTTTACCGTCAAAGCTCCGTCCCCGAGACCTTTGAGCTGACCACTATCCTGATGGCTTTTACCGCCAAGGGGCTGATGAACCGGGCCCACGCCTACAAAGCGGCGGTTCAGGACAATCTTGACAAGAAAAACGATCCTGACGCGGGGGTCAATATGGGGCTTTACACCTACCCGGTGCTTATGGCGGCGGACATTTTGCTCTTTGACGCGCATGTGGTGCCGGTGGGCAAGGACCAGGTTCAGCATGTCGAAATGGCCCAGGACATAGCCCGGGCGATCAACTTCAATTATAAGGCGGAACTCCTCAGACTGCCGGAGGCGTCCATACAGGAACAGGTGGCGGTGGTACCCGGTCTTGACGGACGGAAGATGAGCAAGAGCTACGGCAATGTTATTCCCCTTTTTGCGGCGGAAAAAGAACTCCGCAGGCTGATCATGCGGATAGTTACCAATTCCCAGGCTGTGGAGGAACCCAAAGATCCGGAGGCTTCTCAACTATATCTCTTATATAAACTTTTTGCCGCGCCGGAGGAACAGCGGGCCCTTGCCGCCCGGTACCGCGCCGGGGGCATGGGTTGGGGCGGGGCCAAGGAAGAGCTTTTCCGAGTGATGAACCGGGAGCTTACCCCCCTGCGGGAACGGTTTACGGCCATCATGTCGGACATCCCGGCCCTGGACGCCGTGCTCGCACGGGGAGCGGAAAAAGCCCGGGACATAGCCCGGTCCACGGTTGCCCG
>JAIRLK010000337.1 GCA_031259515.1 Treponema sp.
GACAAGAAACATAAAATCATAACGAAACAGAAGGTAACCAGCGCGGAAGTCCATGACAGCCAGGAATTAAAAAATCTGGTGGAAGCGGGGAAAGATAAAATCATATACGCGGATGCCGGATATGTAGGGGAAGAAGTACAGGAGTGTATACCGGGGGAGTAAAGAACCGGATACATGAAAAGAGGTAAAAAGGAAGGACGGCGGCAAGGTCAATAATGGCGGAAGCGGAAAAAATATATTTAACATACGGGTGTTTGGAATCGGGATATTTATACGGGACCGTCCATATCCGCAAAAGATATTCGACGGAAAAAACGATTACTGAAAAAACTCAAACCTGAACAGTCCCTCGGCATGGGTTTCCGCAAAGCTGTTATATGACGCCGCCGTTACCGCAATGATATTCAGCAAGATAAGAATGATAATAGGCACCTTAAAAACGGAACTGGCGATGTCGTTCCCCTGGGATTTTTCGATGATCTCGAAAGCTCGCTTGCGGATATTCATTACACCCCCGGAAATCTGAATATCTCGCACCCCCAACGGCCAGACCGGGAAGGGCTGTTATTTTAGAAAAAAAGGACAGCAAATACCAGTGTGGAAAAGATAAAACACCTCAGGGCAAAATTAAGAAGCGTATTTCTGGAAATGGTCATGATCTGCCTTCGCGTTAAACCCCTTGCCGCTCCATTCTGTCAAGTTTTTGCAGAATGATATTTACTTTTTCATCAAAGCGGATAAGGAGATCATGATCGAACTTATGCTCGCTTTCCACAATGCCAATGCGTATATCGAGAGATTTTTGTTTGCTTTGGGCAATGCCCCACGCTATCCCCGCGCTTACCGCCAGTGTTGCAATGGCTAAAACAAGTTGTATGTCCATAATCAACCTCCCTCCTTTGGATATTTTACCACAGGTGGAAAAAGTTGTAAATAGTTAGATTTTCCTGAAAGGGAGAATTACGCCTCTTTTTCAACAGATTCTAAACCGGAGCCATTTTTCGCCGCTCGTTTTAAGGCAAATTCGGCCTTTAGCCGTTTTTCCTCATTTTTTAACTCAATTTCCTCCAAGCCCTCTATCATAAGATGCCAGGCAAAGGAGGAGTCGGCTTCTTCTCCCCACCCGGCGGGAACCTTAGCCGCCTCTTTGGGGCTTCGGCCTGCTCCGGGGTTTTGGGCTTTTTAGCCGAACGGCCCCGTTTGGACGCAAAGAGCAGTTCGAGGATGTCAGAAGGGTAAATGGCTTCATAGGAAAGGGGCTTTATTCCATGTCGGGAAATAAAAGATTCAACCGCACCACGGCTTTTCTTTGATTTTTTCATCAATTCGGTAACGGTATAACTTTCTTCAACTGGCATACCTCATCATCGGATATTGAAAAAAAACTTAAAAAATGCTTGTTTTTGCTTGCATTTTATTGGTTTTGGGATTCCGAAACTGGATTAGGGACATCGGGGAAGTCCTGGAAGCTCCTGCGGCGCCATTCCCGGCAAACCTCTTCCAGGGCAGGCCGCCGGAACAGTTAATCGTTATCTGGAACGTCTTTGAATCCCCACAGCGGGAGGTGGTAAAGGGCCTTCACGGTCTGGACATCGCATCATCCTCCGGTTAAACGGAAAAATACATGCACGATCTATCCAACTCACGTTTTTCAGGAAAATGTCATTTTCTAATTCCTTATCCTGTAAGGACTTAGCGTTTTCCCCAGGGAGGATTCGAACCCCCACAAGCAGATCCAGAGTCTGCCGTGCTACCATTACACAACCGGGGAAGGTCTTTCGTTACCAACAACTGTTGGAAATCATCCTATCAAACCAGCAAATTTTTGTCAAGCCTATACGCCAAGCCGTTATTTATTTTTTTCGTAACTATTCAGTCGCAGCGCGATTTCAGAACTTTTCTTGTCCTTTTGTGCTTTGACAAAGGGGGCTGAATAGTTACTTTTTTTCTTGACTTTTATATCAATTTGATTCTATGATAGGAGTAAAGTATACGGTGATTAGACAGAAGATAATAGCGGCCCCTTCAATACGCAGGCTGCCTTCATATTTACATATCATCCGGCAGTTGCAGCGTGAGGGTGATGAATACATTTCAGGAACCGTCATTGCCAGGGAACTCAACCTGGAACCTATTCAGGTGCGTAAGGATTTGGCGATCACCGGAATTATCGGAAAACCCAAACGGGGTTACCCTCTGGAAGCCCTGATAAACGCCATAGAACGGTTTCTTCGCTGGGACTCGGTTCAGGATGCCGTGCTGGTAGGAGCGGGGAATTTAGGGACCGCCCTGCTCGGATACCGGGAATTTCAGTTTCACGGCCTTAACATCATGGCCGCGTTCGACCAAAATCCCGAAAAGATAGGCGCCGTCATCCATGGGGTCAAGGTGCTTCCGGCGGATACTATGGAAATACAGGTCCGCAATTTAAAGATAAAGATAGCCATCCTTACCGTTCCCTTCCCTGTCGCACAGGAAACGGCGGATATACTGATCCGTGCGGGAGTCGAAGGGATTTGGAATTTTACCAACGTAAAGCTCAAGGTCCCGGAAAGCGTAGCCGTTCAAAAAGAGGACCTCTCCTCCGGTTACGCCATGCTCTGCGTCATGATGCAGGGCCGGGACATGGACGGCAAAAATGCCGGCAAGCCCAATTAAGGAAAAAACCGCACTCCAGGGGGAAATGCTCCGTAACCGACTCAGGAAACGGTACCGGCATCTGAAAAAATGGGCGCGGCGGACCGGAACCGGCGCCTTCCGCCTCTATGACCGCGACATCCCGGAAATTCCTCTGGTCCTGGACCTTTACGGAGATGCCGTATCCGGCGCCCTTTACAAGCGGCCCTACGAAAAAGAAGACGCCGAAGAAACGCGCTGGCTTATGGCCATGAAAGACGCGGCGTCCCAGGCCCTGGAAATCCCGGCGGCCCGTATTTTCTTTAAGGAACGGCGCCGGCAGCAGGGAAACAACCAATACGGCAAGCTGCCGGATCAGCGCTTTACCCGGGATATACCCGAAGGAGGGCTCCGCTTTACCGTCAATCTGTCGGACTACCTTGATACGGGCCTCTTCCCTGACCGCCGCCTTCTGCGGGCCCTGGTCCGGAAAGAGGCGTCCGGGAAACGGGTCCTTAACCTCTTTTGCTATACCGCGTCCTTCTCGGTGTACGCCGCCGCCGGAGGCGCACGAGAAGTGGATTCCGTTGACCTGTCCCGCACCTATCTTGAGTGGGCCTCCACCAACTTCAGTCTCAACGGTTTTGACGCCCGGATGATTCAGGTCCGGGACATGCCCTTAAATGGCGGCGGCTCTCCCTTCAGGCTTATCCGGGGAGACGCCCTCCGTTTCATCGCCGAAGCCCGCAACGCCGGCCTCACCTGGGACCTTATCGTCCTGGACCCGCCGGCCTTCTCCAATTCCAAAGGAATGACCGGCATCCTGGATATACGGCGGGATCACCGGGAACTCATCGCCCGGACCCTAGACCTTTTGAGTCCCAGGGGAAACCTCTGGTTCAGCGCCAACGCCCGCCGCTTCCGCCTGGAAACAGAGGACTTTCCCGGCGTAAAAATACAGGACATAACAGAACAACTCCGTGACGAGGATTTTAAGGGAAAGAAAATACCGGTCTGTTACAAATTTACGCTTCTTTGATGTTATATTTCCGGCGGAACCGTTCAATGCGGCCGGCGGTGTCTACCAGCTTCTGCTTGCCCGTAAAGAAAGGATGACAGGCGGAACAAATTTCAACCTTGATATCTTTGACGGTGGAACGGGTTTCGATCACATTACCGCAGGCGCAGGTGATCTTCGTTATTTCGTATTTAGGGTGAATCTTATCTCGCATATAGGACTATCCTCCAAAATTATCATCCAACTCCGGCACATTGCATACACCGGTTTAAGGACCATCTAACCTTCAATCAATCCCCCAACCGTACCGGTATTCATAGATTTAAGGAATGCTTCATTCCTCAATCAATCCCCGACCGTACCGGTATTCATGGATTTGAGGAATGCTTCATTATTCTTACTCTTCTTCATTTTGTCAACCAGAAGCTCAATGATCTCAATATCGTCCATGGGGTTGATGACCTTCCGGAGTATCCATATCTTCTGCAGTTCCTCTTCGGTGAGGAGAAGTTCCTCTTTGCGGGTACCCGACTTCTTGATGTTGATGGCCGGGAAGAGGCGGCGGTCGGAAATGCGCCGGTCCAGGTCGATCTCCATGTTACCGGTTCCCTTGAACTCTTCAAAGATAACTTCGTCCATACGGCTGCCGGTCTCAATCAGGGCGGTGGAAATGATCGTAAGGCTCCCCCCCTCCTCTATGTTCCGGGCCGCGCCAAAAAACCGCTTGGGTTTATGCAAAGCGTTGGAGTCAACACCGCCTGAGAGGATCTTTCCCGAAGTGGGTACGGTCTGATTATAGGCCCGGGCAAGACGGGTGATGGAATCCAGAAGGATCACGACGTCTTTCTTGTGTTCCACCAGGCGCTTGGCCTTTTCCAACACCATCTCGGTTACCTGGACATGCCGGGTAGCCTGCTCGTCAAAGGTGGAGGAGATAACCTCCGCCCGGACGGTCCGTTCCATATCGGTTACTTCTTCCGGACGCTCGTCGATGAGGAGGACGATAAGGTACACGCCGGGATGGTTCTTGGTGATGGCGTTAGCGATCTTTTGCATCATGATGGTCTTCCCGGTTCGGGGAGGCGCCACAATAAGAGCCCGCTGACCCTTTCCTATAGGGCAGAAAAGATTGATGATGCGCTCGCTTATCCCTTCGGTAACGGTCTCCAGGTCCAGCTTTTGATTCGGATAGAGCGGGGTTAAGTTGTCAAAGGGGATGCGGTTCTGGGCTACCGTAGGATCATCGTAATTTACCGTCTCCACCCGGAGCATGGCGAAGAACCGCTCCTGCTCCTTGGGGCTGCGGATCTGACCGTAAACCGTATCTCCCGTTTTCAGGGCAAAGAGCCGGATCTGGCTCGGGCTGATATAGATGTCGTCCGGACCGGGAAGGTAGGAATTCTGAGGGCTTCTGAGAAACCCGTAACCGTCAGGGAGTATTTCCAGGGAGCCATAGGCGTATATGATGCCCCCCCGCTCGGTATGGGCTTTCAGTATCGAAAAGATGATCTCCTGCTTTTTCAGGGAAACCATGTCTTCGTGAGAAATATTGTACCCCGCAGCCAGTTCCCGCAGGTCCATCATATTGAGCCTGATGAGTTCGTTGATAGAAAGCCGGGGCTTACCGTTGTCCTGATCCAGCCGGGGCTCGGGTCTGCCGTAGATGTCGGGCATGGAAGGCAGGTTCTTGGGAAGGGAGGGCAGGAAGGCGGCAGGCGCGGAGGTCTCGCCGCCGGAAACCGGACCGGGAACTTGAACGCCCAGCGCCTGAACGCCGTTGACATTACCGTTACCGGCCGTGGGGGGCGGGGAACCAGGGTTCCCACCCCTATCGTAATTCCGGTATATCCGCGGCCTGCCGGGGCCCCGGCGGACCGACGAATCGGGGGGAACGGCGTTTCCTCCGCAGGGGCCTTCGCCCACCGCGCTCTCGGCGGAACCATTTTCCGATCCCGGCCCTCCGGCCGCCACGGCCCGTTTTGCCCGGGTACGCACCACTACCCTCCCATTTGGCCGTTCGGCATTCTCTTCTTCATTTCCGTTGAAATCCCGGGCGATTTCCCCCGGTGAAACGATTTCTCCTGCTTCCGTAAAAGACAGCATACTTATTCCTTCTCCCCGGGGGATACTACCCCCTATTAAAGTACTTTCGGTCAAACCGGCAGATTCTTCACTTTCAATTACTGCTGTTTTTGAAATGTGACGCTTCCTCACATATGCCATACACTAACTCCGCTTCCAGAATTCACCGAACTCCGGAATATCATATGATAGAGACAAGATGGGATATAACACCTCATATATTTCCAAATATATTCATTTCCTGTCAGGTATTTTTTTTAACATCCGAAAAATCAAGATAACCAGGAAACAAACCCAACACCGATTTGCTTACCAGTATATTGTTCTGCACGGTATAGATTTTACGCAACGGGACAACCGCCGTTTCCAAATTAAAAATATACGTCACAATAACTCATCATAATTCTATACCATATATCTATCGTCCTATTTTATTCGTTAAAAAAATTCGTGTCAATAGGAATTTTATCTGAACAGCCTATAAGGAGCCGCCCTAAAACTTCAATGGCTTCCCGAGCGGCGGCGGAGCGTACCGACTGCCGGGAACCGGTGTAATGGTACGCCCGTGCCTTACATTCCCCGTTGCGGCGGGCCGCGCCTATCCAAACCGTCCCTACCGGAACGCCGGAACCATCACCATCAGGACCGGCCAGCCCGGTCACCGAGACCGCCACATCCGCGCCGCTGCGTTCCAGGGCGCCTCCGGCCATGGCCATGGCGGTTTCCCGGCTCACAAGGCCGTATTTCGCCAGCAGAGCTTCTTCTACGCCCAGCATCAGCGTCTTAGCCTCCGGCGTATAACAGATAAAACCTCCCCAGAACACCCGGGAAGCCCCCGGCACGGAAGCCAGAAGATCCGCCGCCAAGCCTGCGGTACAGGATTCGGCCGTTACTATTTTCAACCCCGCTGTTTCCGCACGGCAAATGATGCCTTTGGGGTCAATCATTAAGCCGCTGTAATTCGGCCTTGATCTCTTCCGTAGGCCGGGAGAAGATCTCCACCTCTTTTTCCACGCTGGTCATACAGCACTCCCCTTCAAAGAGAACGCCGTCGGCGATACGAAGGCGGACGGAAGTCATGTCACCCCGGACCTCGGCGCCGCTCATCATATCTATCTTGTCTATAGCATGTACGGCGCCTATCACGGTTCCAAACACCGTAAGGGAAGTTACCGAAATATGGTCCGCCTCCACCACCGCCCCGCGGTCAACAATAAGCGCCCCGGAAGCCTCAATAGTTCCGGTGAATTTCCCCTGAATACAGAGGTTCTCCTTAAAGCGAAGATGTCCGTTGAAATTGGTTTTGCTTCCAAAAAACACGGTTGCTTCGCTATCCTTCCGCCTTCCTTCATGCTTTGCCATTATTGCCCTGCCATTCTCATTCGATTTGTCCGCTGCCTTTAATCTTCCAATCTTCTTTAATCTTCTTCGAGCTTTAGCCGGTCTCCTGATGGGGAGGTTTGCGTATTTGCTGTTCCAATGCCTGTATGCCTATCTCATGCTGCTTTAAGCTTGCCCACTCCGAGATGGTCCGTTCAATCCGGGTATCCAGCCCCCCAACAGCCTTCCTGACCTGATCGGTCTTCTCCCTAACGGCCTCCAAAAGCCGTGGCACGGTATTTTCGTCAATAATCGCCCCGTCGGCGGAAAGCCCCTGATCAATAACCGCATCTAATTCATCAAGGCTCCTGATGAAAGTTACCATGTTGTTTTTTATATCAACCCCCAGCTCTTCCGCCAGGATCAGCCGGGATTCCCGAACCTGTATCTGCCGGAAAAGCTCCCGGGTTCTCAGCACCGCCCGGATCCGGGCCAGGACCTCGGAAAAATTGAAGGGTTTTGTGATGTAATCATCCACGCCCATCTCAAAAGCCGCAACTTTGTTTTTAACGTCATCCAGCGCCGAAAGCATGATGATGGGGATTTCCTGGAATTTAAGGTCCTTTTTCAAAATTTTCGTCAGTTCCCACCCGGACATCTTTGGCATAATATTGTCCAGAATAAAAATATCCGGAAAAAAATGCTCAAGCTTTTCCAATGCGTCTACACCATTTACCGCTTTCTCTACGACAAAACCCAATTTAGAAAGCATTACATCAAAAAATTCAAGATTTATTTGCTCATCATCAACAATGAGTATTTTTTTCCGGGAATTCATGATTACCCTCCTCTCTCGGTATTTGAAATTTTTGTTAGGAGCTTCAGGGGCTTTGCCCCTAAAACCGAACATTTGCAACAGACTCCTAGTATACCCCGTCCTATCCCGGCTAGCAATATGATACCAGCCGCCAGCAGGAACAATCGCGGCCAAATATCGCCGTACCGGGTGTAAAGGGAAATCCTCCCAGTAACAATCGGAACTTCCACGGTAAGCCAGGCCTCGGTGAAAGGCGGCGCCATGGCCAGGACTTTGCCGTTGGGGTCTATGCCGCAGGTCTGGCCCGAGGCGGTAGAACGGACCATGGCGCGGCGGTTTTCCACCGCCCGGAATACCGCCATGGAGAGATGCTGATTCTGGGCGGGGAGGCTCCGGGACCAGGCGTCGTTGGTAAGGTTCACGATGATATCCGCTCCCTTCCGCACGAATTCCCGGGAAAGATACCCAAAGGTATCCTCAAAACAGATGGGAGTCGAAAATTTAAAGCCCGGGCCGTCAAAGACCGCGGCCTCCTCCCCCTTTTCCCAAAAATGGGTGTCAGCGTTCCGCAGGGCCTGGTAAATCCAGGGGAACTGCTTCTCGTAGGGGAATCCCTCGGTGAACGGAACCAGGTGCAGCTTCCGGTATATCCCCGTCTCTACCCCCCGGTCATAGAGGATCGCCGCATTATAATCGATCTGCTCCCACTGACCAGAAAGCGACATCCGCCTTCTGGCATCGTCATTCCCTAAGACAAAGGGAACCTCTTGTTCCTTGAGAAAATCCAGCAGTTCCCGTACCAGGACATAAGAGTCAGGATCGGTCCGGTAGGTGGTATGCCAGTAGATGCGGGGAACAAAGGCGGTCTCGGACCAGACCACCAGGTCCGGCTTGGGGTCCGCCGCCAGGGCTTCCTGGGACAGGCGCTTTAAAATACGGTAATTCAACCGGTATTGGGGCAGGCCCCCCAGCCAGGGGTCGGTATTATGCTGAATCAAGGCTATGTTGGCCTTGTCCGTCCGGGAATAATCCACCGGAGAGACAAATCCGTAGACCAGGGTTCCCGCGAGGGCGGCAAGCCAAATGACGGCGGCTATACGCTCCCGCCTGAAAAAGTCCCGGACAAGAGCGGCCCATCCGGCGGAAAAACCGGCGGCGGGATCAAACCGGCTTAAAGCGGCGGCTAAAAAGGCGGAAGGGAACACTACCAGAGCGGAAACACCCCATACCCCGAACACGGCGGCTATCTGTATTACCGGCATCACCGTCCATTGGGAATACCCGGTAATCCCGTAGGAATACCCCAGGAAGCCCTGGGTTCGAAGGTATTCATAGGCAATCCAGATGACCCACTGAACCACATACCCCCGCCGAGGAAAAAGAACAAGGGCCAGCTTGAGGACAGGAAGAAGGACGGTGAAGTAGACAAGGTAGATGGTTCCCACAATGAGGCCGCCCAGAGGATGGAAGACACTGAGCCAGTAATTGAAGAGACCATAAGCCGCATAGCCGTACAAAGCCCCCCAAAAGACACAGGCGCCAACCCGCGCCCGGTGAATTACCCAAAAAAGAGGAACATAGGCTATCCACGCCAGGAGGGGAATACCTTTTTCAACAACTAAATTAGGAAAGGAACCGGCAAACAACAGGGAAGCAAGCAAAACCGCAGCCAAATGAATCAAAAAGCCCCTGAACCATCCCCCGGATCCGGCAAGATTCATGACTCAACGCCGCCGCTTTCATCGGGATCGGGGACATCGGCTTCACTGATGTTCCAGACATCCTGCTTTAGGTCCCTGCCGGGTCTGAACGCGACAATCCCATGGGAATCTACGGAAACAAGGCCGCCGGTTTTGGGATTCCGGGCTTTATCGCGGCCTTTACGGATGCGCACTTCAAAGGTACCAAAACCCCGCAACTCTATGCACATCTCCTTAACCAGGGCGTCTTTAATCTCGTCCAGAAAAAGATCAATAACGGTCCGTATCTCTTTACGACTCGTCCCGGTCATCCCGGTCTTTTGGTACACAAGATCGACAACCTCATTTTTGGTAAGTTTTTTTGCCGCCATTTTGCTCTCTTAAAAGACCGATGGGACCGTCCGGAACAGACCGAAAAGCCGTTCCGGGTTTTTAGTGCGCCGCCGCCTTAAGAGAATTAAAGAAACGCTGCATCCGTGATTTTTTACGGGCTGCGGCGTTCTTTTTAATGATCCCTTTCCTGGCGGCGGTATCAAGCTTCTTAATCATATCTTTAAGAGCCGCTTCAGAGGCTGCGGTATCTTTTTGCCGCGCCAGGATAATGAATTTTTTCGTGCTGGTTCTGACGGCGCTTTTAGCCGCCTTATTCCGGAGCCTGCGCTCCTCACTCTGCCGATGACGCTTTTCAGCGGAACCTCTTTTACCTGCCAAAGGAAAACCCCCCGTAATAAAATAATAAAATCAACATACCCCGCATCTTATCCGGGGGCATAAAACCTTTTCACGAATCAACCGTCCGTATATTTAAACCATCGTCCCCGCGCGATACCGGAACACCTTCCCTAGGAGCCCCTGTAGGGTATATTTACAATTTTGGGGCAAAGCCCCCCAGACTCTTAGAGCCTGCAAGGTATAAACATGCAATAAATTGCATGTTTATGCGCGAAGCGCAACAGGATCTTAGGCTGGTTTACTTAAAATCCGAAGGACGGCGCTCGGTTCTTCTGCACTTTTCACATTCCGCAAGGTTTTTGACCTTACCCTGTTCAAACACCGTCTTCATTTTGATCTCTCCCCCGCAGGAGCAATAGAACTTCTGAGTCGCACTGGTTGTCCGTGAGTTTTTACTGGCCTGAGCCATATCGCAATCTCCTTAACTTAAATGTGGCTTTTCTTAAAATACTATGGACCTGCGGGGAGTGTCAACAGAGGAAACCGCCTTACAGCAATTCCGATTTCAAAACTTTTTAACCCGGAAAAAGCAGAGAAAAATCACATCTTCATCATTTTGTCGCATAATATGTATAATTTATTGGACATTTTTTGATACATTAGGACAAATTTTGTTTGAAATCGGAATTGCTGCCGCCTTACCAGGGCAACAGTACTTACTCGCCGAATAACACCTTGAGAAGGAACTCCGGAACAAGGCCGGCCCTGAGCATTTTCCGTTTGATACTTACCCGTTTTCCCCCGTCAACAGCCCGAAGCA
>JAIRLK010000369.1 GCA_031259515.1 Treponema sp.
GGCCGGCGGGTGTTTCTTGATTTTACCCATAATCCTCTCCTCGCCGCCGAAATCGACTACGCCTCCCTTTCCGCCGAATGCCGCGATTATCTTGCCGCCGCCGGCGCTTGTTTTGGCACGCCGATTGAACGCCTCGATACCATGAACAAGCCCGCCGTGGATTTTTACAGGGACAAGGGCGTGGACCTGCATTCACAGATGCTGGAAATTGCCGTATGTGTTCAGCATAACAACGGCGGCCTTGCGGTTGACTGTTGGTGGCGTTCCAATATTGAAGGACTCTTTCCGGTGGGAGAGGCGGCGGGCACTCACGGCGTGTTTCGTCCGGGCGGCAGCGCCCTCAACTCAGGCCAGGCCGGATCGATGCGGGCGGCGCTCTACATTGCCCGCAAAAGAAAAAATATTTCCAATAGCATGGAGCAGCTTGAAATGCCATTAGGCGAAATATTTGCCGAGATCTCCTCAATAATGGCGGATAACGAATCGGGACGAAATATTCCCGCGCTCATAACGGCTGCCAGGGAACGCATGAGCATGGCGGGCGGGATGTTCAGGAATGAAACGCTTATAAACCGGGCGCTGGAGGAAACGAAAAAGCAGCTTGACAATTTTGCGGAAACGGTCCGCATTTCAAGCGCCAAAGATTTAAGCCTGGTGTTCCGCCTGAAAGACCTGCTGATCTGCCAGTATGTGTACCTTTCCGCAATGGCCGACTATATCAGGCACGGAGGAAAGAGCCGGGGGAGCGCGCTGTATTACCACAAAGACGGAACCAGGCCTCACCCCGCCCTGCCCGCTGAGTGCGCCGCGCTTCTTGACCGGGGCGAACTGGCCTCAATGATTCAGGAAATCACCTGTAAAAACGGGACCTGCAGCCCGGTATGGCGTCCCGTGCGGCCTATTCCTCCGGCTGACGATTTTTTTGAAAACGTTTGGAGAACTTACCGTGAAAATGGCAATGTCGAGGTCTTTTAACGCGCCCGACCGGGAGTTTGTTGCGTTTCGCGCATTATTTCTAAAGGATTGTTCAAGAACCTATTTGAATGCGGGCAAAAGCCCGCGGGTTCTTGAATAAGTCTTGCAAAATGCTTCACATTATACCACATCTGGCGAATGATAAAATCCGGTGGGCGCGGGCTTGCGGCGGCGGGTGTTGCGGCTCATTCCGTACAGTGATTCTGCTCCCCAAAGATACGAACACCAGAGCCTCCGCATCTTCCGCCGCCAAAGCCGACAGGCTTCTCCGGTCCCGCAACAAATGGCTTGTCGCCCACTCCGACTCAAACGAAGCAAAAGACGACACTACGGCCAGCATCACCGGCAAGAACATTGATATAACGACGGGTATTTCGTAAAAGGTTCCAAAGTCAAGCAGCGGCGCGCTGCCGGAGTTTTTTATTTTCGATAGCGCTTGTTATTGTGCCTTGCAATGAGCCAGTTGGAGA
This sequence comes from Treponema sp., assembly GCA_031259515.1. GTDB lineage: Bacteria > Spirochaetota > Spirochaetia > Treponematales > Breznakiellaceae > JAIRLK01. The sequence goes on from JAIRLK010000369.1 coordinate 1,446, forward strand.
TCAGCGCGATTATTAACACCCCGCCCCAAATAATGTCCCGGTAAAAATTGGATATACGCTCAAACATATTGAGCCCCGAAGACAGGAACTGCAAAATCAGCACCGCCAGGGTAATCCCCCTAATGGTACCAAAACCTCCGCTGGGATTTACCCCGCCAAGAACGGCGATAAGCACGCACTGCATGGTATAAGCCGCGCCGTAGTCTGCCTTTGCCGAATTAGCCCTGGCCATCATGATGAGTCCCGCTATAGAGGAAAGCAGGCCTGAGATCAAATAGGTCTTAAGGAGTATTATTTTGTTTTCAATCCCCGCGTAAAGCGCTGACTTGGGATTAGTACCCACCAGATAGAGCCTGAGACCGAAGCTGGTTTTCCCCAGGATGATGCCAATGACAATCGCCGCTGTCACATAGATAATTAAAGGTACAGGCAAAAAGCCAAATAGTTCGGTATTACCGATTCTGGAATAGAGTATGGGCAGCCGTGAAAGAGGCCGTCCCTGGGTGATAACAATGGCAATGCCTGTAAAAAGCTGTTGAGTTCCCAGTGTCGCCAGAATAGGCGGTATCCGCAGCCAGGCCACAAGGAAGCCATTAAAACATCCGGCCAATATTCCCACAACCAGGGCCAAAACTACGGCCATAAGAATGAAATTCAATGTCTCGCCCGCAGGCGCCCCCTGGGGAACCGCCGCAAGAAGATACTTAGCCGCGACAATAGCGGAAAGGTTCGCCGTACTGACTACCGCAAGGTCGATACCCCCAGAGACCATGGCCAGGCTTACCCCAATGGCCATTAGTCCGTATTCGGGAAACTGGGTCGCCATTGAAATAAAGTTGGCGCTTCTAAGAAAAAGAGCGGGCTTCAGTAATCCCATAAGAATAAAAACACCGACAAAAACAAAGAAGAGCCGGACAACATTTTTATCTTCATCCCGTTTGGGTTTAAGATTCATAGCATGTTCCCCCGTTTCCCATGCCTGCCGCCGGCCTGGTAGGCGGAAACGCCGGTGCCGATAATAATGATCGCCCCGGTAAACACCCTTTGCCAATACGTTGGTATCCCAATTAGGATAAGGCTGTTGGACATAATGGTCATGAGGGCTATCCCAAGTATTGCCCCGGTTAAGGTTCCAAAACCCCCGGTAACACGGGTGCCCCCCAGAACCACCGCGGCGATTACGGTCATTTCCATACCGTTCAAGCTTGTGGGCTGACAGTTCTGCATCATACAAACCCGCGCAACCCCCGCTATGCCTGCTACGGTACCCACAAACGCATAAATAAACATTTTAGTACCGATAACGTTAAAACCGGCCCGCTGGGCGGAGATCTCATCCCCACCTATGGCGAAAATGCCCCGCCCCAGCATGGTGTAGCGAAAAATAATAAACACCAGGACCAAAAGGCCAATAAGAATAAAAATAGTCATGGGCATTTCAGATCCCAGATTGGCAACGGGATTATACACCCTAAAGAGGTATGTCTGACCATGCCGTCTCATCGCCTCGGGAACAACAATATCATGAGCGCCAAGAGTACCCAGTAAAATGCCGGTAAAAAGACTGGAGGTTCCCAGGGTTACTACCATAGTGTTAAAATGAAAAAAAGCTATCAGTACCCCGTTTAAAATGCCCATCACCAGGCCAAAGACAGCTCCCATAACATACGGCAAAAAAACACTCCCGCTGTAATTACCGGGCAACAGGATTAGTGTAGTGGCATACATGGCCAAAGCGCCGATAGCGGTAAAAGAAACATCAATGCCGCCGGAAACAATTACCATTAAAGCGCCGACAGAAAAAATCCCGGGAATTACCAAAGAACGGGTTAAATCCACCAGATTATTGCTGGTAAAAAATTGGCCGCTTCGGGCCTGCACAAGAATACATAAAAATCCAATGGCAAAAAATATATACAATTCAGTACGCTTAAAAAGTTTTTTAGTATGTATCATCATCCCTCCGCTTACGCTATACCTGTGGCGATCTCACTCAATTGCGCTTCGTTAGTTTCCGGGGCATTAAGCTCTTTGACAATACCGCCGTCCCTCATGACAATAATACGGTTGCAACATTCCAGGAGTTCTGGCAAATCATCGGAAATAATAATAATGCTAAGTCCTTTAGACGCTAAATCCCTCAAGAGGCCGTGAATGTCGTATTTTGACCCTATATCCACGCCTACGGTCGGGCCGTTTAGAATCAGTATTTTAAGATCGTTGGCAAGCCAGCGGGCCAGCACTACTTTTTGCTGGTTCCCCCCCGACAGGGTTTTGATTTCTTTTTCATAATCATCGGTTGCAATAGACAGTTCGCCAATCCATGACCGGATTTCTTCATCAATTTTATCCGTACGCAAAAAACCGGCCGTATTGGAAAGCCTTGTCAAGCTCGACACTATTATGTTCCGGCCAATGGACTGGGGAAGGAAAAGCCCCTCGGTAATCCGGTCCGACGGGACATAGCCTATCCCCAGGGAGATGGCATCCTTTACTTTGCGAATACGCGCCTTTTTGCCGTTTACCTCTATGGTCCCCGAATCGGCCGTACTGATGCCGAACAAGGTCTGCACCAATTCGGCCCGACCCGAACCCAAAAGGCCGGTGATGCCAAGAATCTCCCCCCCAAAAAGATCGAAGGATATATCATGATAAAGAGAACGGGACGACAAGCCCCTAACGCGCATTGCCGGTATTGGGGAAACTGACGCGGACGAATACGTTTCTTCGCTAAAATTTCGCCCGGTCATATAGTAGGCGAACTTTTTATCGTCCAGCTCATCGGTATTACCGGTGGCCACATTCATGCCATTCCTAAATATGGTAAAACGCTCAGAGATTTCAAAAACTTCATCCAATTT